>NZ_JBQCWY010000016.1:0-19713 GCF_051956955.1 Neisseria sp. P0021.S005
GCGATGAAAGCGCCGTGGCCAAACACTTCGTTGCCGTATCGACCAACCAAAAAGCCGTTGCCGAATTCGGTATCGATACCGCCAATATGTTTGAATTTTGGGACTGGGTCGGCGGACGATACAGCCTGTGGTCGGCCATCGGCCTGCCGATTATGCTGTATCTCGGCGAAGAAAACTTCATCGAAATGCTCAACGGCGCGCACTTGATGGACCAACACTTCATCAACACGCCGCTAGAGCGCAACATGCCCGTCATCCTCGCCCTCATCGGCATCTGGTACATCAATTACTACGGCGGCGGCAGCCATGTTATCGCGCCTTACGACCAACATCTTCACCGCCTGCCCAAATTCATCCAGCAGCTCGACATGGAGAGCAACGGCAAACAAGTTACCCTTGACGGTAAACCGGTCGGTTACGAAACTTCGCCGATTATTTGGGGCGAAACCGGCATCAACGGCCAGCACGCCTTCTTCCAACTGCTGCACCAAGGTACGCACATCACGCCGATTGACCTCATCGCCTCCCTTGAAAAACGCAGCAACCTGCGCGGTCACCACGAAATCCTGCTGGCGAACGTCTTTGCCCAAGCCGAAGCCTTTATGCGCGGCAAAACGCCTGACGAAGTCCGCACCGAGCTTCAAGCCCAAGGCATGGAAGCAGAGCGTATCGAAGAGCTGGTTCCGCACAAAACCTTCTCAGGCAACCGCCCGACCAACCTCATCCTAATGGACAAAATCAACCCGCGCAATATGGGCAGCCTGATTGCCATGTACGAACACAAAACTTTCGTTCAAGGCATTATTTGGGGCATCAACAGCTTTGACCAATGGGGCGTAGAACTCGGTAAACAACTGGCCAAAACCATTCTTGCCGAATTGACCGGCGAGACCGAAGTGCAAAAACACGACAGTTCCACTACACGCCTAATTAATCTTTATTTGAACGCCAACAAATAAAGCATTTATTTAAAGCTAAGGCCGTTTGAAAGTTTCAGACGGCCTTTTGTTTTATTCCGGATCATCCGTAAACGCATTTTCCCGAAATATCGGTACAAACGTGAAAAGATACAGTACGAACACGGCGATGGTCAGAATCGTAGGAATGGTGATGAAGAATATCGGGTTCACGTTCATTAAAACAGCGCGCGAGACGGCGGCGGCGAAGAGGATGGGGACGGCAATGCGGCAGAGCTTGGGGTAGTCGAGTTTGGTAAAGCCGCTGTGCCACAGCCCGGCGGTCAGCCACACCATCATCACGCCCCCCATCATGCCGCCGAGGGTAATCAGGTGTAATGGGGCGGAGGAGGGCAGATTTTGCAGTTTCGCCGCGCCTGTCCACAGATAGCCTGCGGCGGCAAAGAGTTGGAGCAGGTAATAAGTGCGGACGTAGTGTTTGCGCAGGAGTTCGTGATGGTGAAGCTCACGCAGCTTGGCGAGCAGGATAAAGCCGACGGCAAGCGCGGTAAAACCGGCGGTTTGCACTGGCAGCCAAAGTTCGGCGGCGGCGTGCAGCAGCAGGAAGGTGATGGCGATGTTTTTATAAACGATATTTGGAATAAAAACAGGGTCTTTCAGACGGCATTCTTTAAGGGCTTCCGCGCCCAAAAGAATACTGACGCGGACGGATACAAACATGACCGCCGCCATGTTCAGATGTACTTGCGCACGCAACAGGTTTAAATCGCCGCTGACGGCATAGGCCGTCTGAAAAACGGTAAACGCGGCAAGCAGCATTAGTAGGGCAAAGTTGTCAGTGTTTCGGTCAAGCCAAATCAGCCAGGCGCAAAACAGCAGCAATACCAGCCAATAGGCGGCAACGAAAAACGAGGCAGTTTGCGGCGAAAAGGGCAGTATGGCGGATGCGGCGAGCAACAATGCCGCCATCAAAGTAGCGACAGGTTTCAGACGGCCTTGATAGCCCGTCCATTCGAGCATGGCGGCAGTCAGGAAGCCGCCGTATGCCGCAGGCAGCATGAGTTCTAAGAAGATTTGGCGGTGCAAAATGACGGCACCGGGGCTGATGAAAAACACCAACGCGCCGAATATGGCAAGTACCGCCGCACCGACAAAAAACGGCCGCATGGGGTGGGTGAAAAATTTATTCATGGCTTGGCTTGATTCTGCATGAAGATGCTTTCGGATATGGATTTATTGGGCGGACAGGGTTGTATTTTTCGCCAAAGAGGCAAGCCTGCGGCTTGCTTGCCCTCTCCCTAGCCCTCTCCCACGGGGAGAGGGGATTAGGCTGTCGAGCGCCCTCTGATTTTCAGAAACCTGATTCCCTCTCCCCGTGGGAGAGGGTTAGGGAGAGGGCAACGAACCGCAAGGTTTGTCAGATACTCAAATGCCCGTATCATTCATATTATTGATATTATTGTTCGAATTGTATTATTTTCAATAATAATAAATAACCCTAAACCAATATAAATAACAGCCATTATCCAACGACTAAACTTCTCTACAATTTCACCAACACCTGAAATATTAGCCAATCTTTGTGCTGTATATACTAAAACAAAAATCAATATTAAAAATACAAGAAGAGTAACTAATAAGTCGACAAGATCTAAAGTCACAAAGTAAGGAACAAAAAGTCCAATATTATCTGCACCACAACTAGCAACTGTAACCAAAGCAACAATACCGACTAATTTTGACAACCCTTTTTCATCCAATTCTTTTTTAGCTCTTTTTTCGCCCTCACAATCGTCGTAAATAGCAACTTTAATACCTAAGTAAATCGGTATTAAACCTAATAAACCCAACACCCATTTTTCCGGAACATAATGCAAAACAAAAGCTAGAAATAAACTAACTAATATTAAAATTACAGAACCTAAATATTGTCCGATATAAATATCTCGATATTCTTTTCTAGTATTTGCTCTAGCAAAAAATATTAATAGTATTACCAACAAATCTACTGCTGTAGCAATATATAAAACAGCAGCAGTAATCACAGTCGAAAACATAAAGCACCTCATAATGAATCCCCTGCCCCCTTGGCACCACGGCTTTTTCAAAAACCGAATCGCGTTCGGATAACAGATTCGTATCTTTCGCTAAAGAGGCAAGCCTGCGGCTTGCTTACCCTCTCCCTAGCCATCTCCCACGGGGAGAGGGAATTGGGCTGTCGAGCCTGAACATTTTCAGGTTTACCTGACATCTGATTCCCAATTCTACGGCTCTCTGATTTTGAGAAACCTGATCCCCTTTCCCCGTGGGAGAGGGTTAGGGAGAGGGCAACGAACCGCAAGGTTTGTCAGAAATTTAAATTCCTATCACTCATAATAATGAATCCCCTGAAACTCTCTTGCCACCACGGCTTCTTCAAAAGCCGAATCGCGTTCGGACAGCGGCGTAGGCAGGGTAATCACGTTTTGCACGTTCATGCCCTTAGTGGAAAGCAGCATGATTTCATGGCTCAGGCGTGCGGCTTCGAAGCGGTCGTGCGTTACCAGCATACACGCCATGCCCTGCCGCTCGATTTTTTCCACCAGCATGGCGACCAAAATATCGCGCAAATCGCGGTCCAAACCGACGAACGGCTCGTCCAGCAAGGCAAGGTCGCAGCCGCACAGCAGCAGGCGCAAAAATGCTACCCGTTTCGCCATGCCGCCGGACAATTCGGTCGGATATTTGTTCAAATCGCCCGCAGTCAGCCCGACTTTCGCCGCCAGCGCGATGATTTCGCCTTCATCGGGTTTGTCCATAAAAATAGCGATATTCTGCATCGCGGTCAAGTTTCCCGGCAGGCGGTTTTCCTGAAACAGAAAACCCGTTTTGCGGAAAGTATTGCGTATCGTGCCCGATTTCGGCGTTTCCAAGCCCGCAATCAAACGCAAAACCGTCGTCTTGCCACAGCCGCTCGGCCCGAACAAAGCTTTCACTTCGCCATGTTGCAGGTTCAAACTGAAATCGCGCACGATGGGGTCGCGGAGAATTTCAAAACGCACGTTTTCAAGACAGAGCATCATCTCCTCCACGGCATAAACAAAATTTCCAAAGGTTTGGTAATCAGGTATTCAAACAGTGACACAAACACGATAACCAACACCACATAAGCCATCACCGTCGAAGTCTCCAGCATCGCCCTCGCGTCTGCAATCCGCGCGCCTACGCCTTCGCTCGCGCCCAAGAGTTCCGCCATAATCACCACCTTCACCCCCATCGCCACCGCCACGCCGATGCTGGAAATCACATAACCCGTCAGATGCGGGATATACAGATAACGGATTTTTTTCAGACGGCCTAATTTATAAGCGTCAAACAATTCCTCATGCTGCTTGTTCACGCTCGCCATCCCGACCGCCGCACTCGCAAACGTCAGCGGCGCAACCAACACAATGATGGTAAACAGCACGCTCGGATTGCCGAACCCGAACCAAAACAGAGCCATCACCACCCAAATAATCGGCGGCATCGCCAACAAAGTCGTAATCACAGGTTTAAGCAATGCCATCGCCGTCTTAAAACTGCCCGCCACCAGTCCCGCCGCCAATCCCGCTACCAGCGCAACCGAAATCCCCACCACCGACCGCCACAGCGAAATCCCGATTTCGTTTTCCTGAAAATGTTTCAATAAAGCCAAAGATTTTTGAAACACCTCCACCGGCGCAGGCAGCATAAACTCGCCGAACACGGCACTGCCCCACGCCCACAACGCCACCACTACCATCGCCACGCCTAGACCGGCAAAGCCGCTCCAAAGGTAGTCGATGATGTAAAACAGCGCAGGCTGCGGTTTGCGGATTTTGTCGGTTTTAATCATGGTTTGGGTGTTGGTTTGTCGTTATGTTTTGGCAAGGATAGGCCGTCTGAAAAAAGTAGGTCGGATACTCGTATCCGACAGCCCCCATTTAGCCGAAATGTCGGATTCAAGAATCCGACCTACGCTGCTGATAATGTCCTAACAGGCCGTCTGAAAAATGATAAGTCAAATTTCAATGGCTTTCACTATTTTCAGACGGCCTCTCTCCTCTTTTAAGCTAAGAAGAACCCGTTATCCGGCAGCTTGCCGCCCAAGAGTTTCGGGTTGAACTGCATCAGGATTTCGTAAAACTTCAAAATCTCGTTCTTCACTTCGCTGCCTTTGGTTACCGTCAGCCGCGCGCCGTCCAAGCCCATGACTAGGGCGGGTTCGGGGGCGGGGAGGTAGTTTTTGCCGATTTTCGCGGCGCTCTGACGGTTGGCGAGTATCCAGTTGAGCGCGTTTTTCAAATCCTGATGGAAGATGTCGAACTGCGCTTTGTGTGCGTGGAAATATTCTTCGTTGGCGATGATGCCTGCCATCGGAATCAGCGGTTTGGTGTCAAACGCCTGTCCCCATGCTTTCACCAAGTCAAATCCACGCACGACGTTTACGCCCATGGTTTTGCCTTTAAGTAGGCTGGCGGTTGCCATCGGTTCGGGCAGGATGGCAGCGTGGTAGTCCTTGCTCAAAAACAGTCCGACTGCTTCCGGCGGCGTGGCGGTGTAAGTGATGCCGACTTTGTGCGCGTCGATTTTCAGTTTTTTCAGTAAGGCTTGCAGCACGATGTCGGGCATATCATTTTTAAACGGTACGAGGATTTTTTTGCCGACCAAATCCTGAGGCGAGGCAATCGCACTGCCTTTGCACATCAGCTGCGTGATGCCGTTGGTCAAAATATTGACCATGCCGACTTTCTGCCCTTGGTTGCGCAGGTTTACGCCGACATTGCTCGGGCTCATCATCACTTTAAATTGTCCGCTTGCTACGCCTGCGCGCAGTTGGTCGGGCGAACGCCAGATTTTCAGCGATACATCTGCCTGTTTCGCCAGCTTGCCTTGCAACGCCGCTACGGCAATGGTTACGCTGGGCATTGCCGGTGCGCCGTACACGGTAAATTGTTCTTTACCGGCTGCCAACAATGAAGGCGAAACGCCTGCGGCTGCCAGAGCGGCGGTCATTTTTAAGAAATCGCGTCTTTTCATGTCCATTTTTTATCTCCTAATTCTTAATAAGCCAGTGTAGGCATTCTTTCAGACGGCCTGATTTTAAAAAGCCGCATGCAAACTCAACCAATATGTCCTGCCCGGTGCATACACCACACTGGGCGACAGGGCGAGGACGTGGTCGCCGCTGATGTGTTCGGCGTATTTTTTGTTGAACACGTTGTTTACGCCCAAGCGCAAGCCGTATTTGTCTTTGATGTTTACGCCTGCGTAAAGGTCGGCAACGGTAAAGCCTTTGGCGGCTTCGCGTTTGTCTATGCCCAGACCTCTTGCCGCGTCAAAATCGCCGCGCGTTTGTTTGGCGACAAAGCGTGTTGCTGCGCCGATGTTGTAGCTGCCGTGGGCAAAGTAGTTTTTGTAGTCGGCTTGGACGGCGGCTTCAAACGGGCGGATTTGATAGAGCGGCCTGCCGTCAGTTTCGTTGTGTCCGTAGTTGTAGGCGGCTTTGATGCCTGCCGCCCAATGCGGATTGAAGTTGTAACGCGCGTAGGCCTGCGCGGTAAACAATCGAGCGTCTACGTTGCGTGTGATGATGCCGCCGCCGTTGGAGGCTGTGCCGCTTTGTCCATGTGCGCGGTCAAAAATAATCAGGTCTTTGACTTTGTCCGCTACAAGCGTGCCTCCCACGTTCCAGCCCGCGCCTGCGAGCGAGTTCATGTAGCCGTTGTAGTAGTCGTTGCGGCTGTCGGCGGTGAGCTTGATGCGGTTGTGTTTTTCGGTTTTCAGCAGGGGATTGCCTGCGATGGCGGCGGCTGAATTTTGGTTCATCAGTGCGCCGTTCATGCGGTTTTGTACGATGGCGGCAAGCGAGTTGAAGCGTTCGGTGTTGTCGCCGATTCGTTCTAAGTGAGCAAGGGAAACGCTGTATTTTTGCGTTTCAGACGGCGTGAAATCATATTTGAGTTCACCGGAGAAGGCATGACGGCGCACTTTGCCGTTGAAGTCGTAGCCGTAATGGGTTTTCCAAATTTGTTGTGATGAGGCGAAGGCAAGGTTGCGGTTCATCGGATGGGCGGGCTGTGCCGTATTTTTGCGTACGTCCGCTTCGTTGATTTCGTAGCTTAAGCCCAAACCCAGTTTGTGTTGGTCGTTGAACTTGTAAGACAGGGTATCGGCAATGCGCCAGCGGTCGAGGTGTACATCGGCGAAACGGTAGCCGTTGAGGAAGTCGCGCATGGCGGTGTGGGCGTTGCGCTCGCCGTTTTGGCTGTCGTTGCGGTAGCTGACGGCGGCGTTGTTGTGGAATTTGCCGAAGTCCGCGTCGTGTTTGAGCGAGAAGTCGTACACTTTGCGGTCAAGTTCTACAAACATTTGTTGCGGCGTGTTGTTTGGGCGCAGGGAGTAATTGTCGGCATGGCGTTTGAGTTTGATGATGCCTGCTTCCGCGCTGACCGTATTGCTCAAATCGGCATTGCCCCAACGCGCGTTGAGTTTGGCGATGTGGCGTTCGGTGTCCAATGCATCGTTGACGAACTGCGGCTGGCGGTCGTTGTTGATGTCGTCGTGTAGGTAGGTGAGGCGGTATTCTTGATTTTCAGATGGCACGAAACCGAGTACCAAAGCTTGATTAAAACGGCTGTATTTCCAATCGGTCTGATTGCCGTCGCCGTCTTTATAGCCGTTGGCCTTGGTGTGATTGAGGTTGGCCACGCCATACACTTTTGCCCCGCGCGCTTGCGCGGTAATGGAATTGTAAAAACTTTTGCCGTAAAAGCCGCTGTTTGCTTTCAGAGGACGGAAGGCTTGGTCTATGTTTTCGGTAACAAAGTAATGATCGCTACGGTCGGTGCGGTCGAATTGGTTTTCGGGGAAATAACCTTGAGCGGCGGTCGGAGCAATCGGTTTGGGAGGGGAAAAGGTTTTGACAGGCTGGATTTCATCGGGGTCTGCCAAGGTTTCGGCAAAACCGTTTGCGGCGGCAAAACTGCTCATTAACAGGTAAACCAAATGTTTTCGTTTCATCTTCATCTCCTGATAATCATTTTTATTCATTATGCTCTTGGAGAAAAACAAAGTAAAGAAACGATAAGGTATTTATTGTCGATAAACACCTAGCGCAAAATACAAATCGGCAAGGAGGAAAATTTTTAGAAGAGGGGAGTGGCGGCGCAGGTTGTGTTTGCTCCGAAATCGGGTTTTATCTTCTATTAATATTTCAGGTTGATAAAGCAAAAGGCCGTCTGAAAACCTCTCTCTTTTCAGACGGCCTTTTGCTGGGTATAATAAATTTACGAATCATTATTATTTCTGTTTAAATATAGGAGAAACGCATGAGCACCCGTACCGAACACGACACCATGGGCAATGTCGAAGTCCCGTCCGAAGCCTATTGGGGCGCGCAGACCCAGCGCAGCCGCAATAATTTCAAAATCGGCGGCGAAACCCTGCCGCAGCCACTGATTTATGCTTTGGCGCTGGTGAAAAAAGCCGCCGCCGCCACCAATGTCGACCTCGGCAGGATTAAGCCCGAGCAGGCGGATTTGATTACGCAGGCGGCGGATGATGTGTTGAACGGTAAGCTCGACGGGCAGTTCCCATTGGTAGTGTGGCAGACCGGTTCCGGTACGCAGTCCAATATGAACATGAACGAAGTGCTGGCGAACCGTGCCAACGAAATCGCCGGTACGGGTTTGGCGGCGTATCAGCCCGTCCATCCCAACGACCATGTGAACCACGCGCAATCGACCAATGATGCGTTCCCAACCGCCATCCACGTTGCTGCCGCGATTGAAATCAACCGCCACCTTATTCCGGCAGTAAAAGCCCTGCGCGACACATTGGACAAAAAAGCCAAAGAATTTGCCCCCATCGTCAAAATCGGCCGTACCCATTTGCAGGACGCAACGCCGTTGACTTTAGGACAAGAGTTTTCCGGCTACGTTTCCCAGCTTGATCACGGCTTAGGCCGTCTGAACGACGCGCTCAAAGGTTTATACGAACTCGCCTTAGGCGGCACGGCAGTCGGTACGGGTTTGAACAGCCATCCCGAATACGCCGAAAAAGCCGCCGCCAAACTTGCCGAACTGTCCGGTCTGCCGTTTGTCAGCGCGCCGAATAAATTTGAAGCCTTGGGCGGACGCGATGCCGCCGTTGCCGCTTCGGGCGCACTGAAAACGCTGGCGGCAAGCTTGAACAAAATCGCCAACGACATCCGCTGGCTGGCAAGCGGCCCGCGTTGCGGTTTGGGCGAAATCAAAATCCCCGAAAACGAGCCGGGTTCGTCCATCATGCCGGGCAAAGTCAACCCGACCCAATGCGAAGCGATGACCATGGTGTGCTGCCAAGTGTTCGGCAACGACGTTACCATCGGCATGGCGGGTGCGTCGGGCAACTTCGAGCTGAACGTCTATATGCCCGTTATCGCTTACAACCTCTTGCAATCCATCCGCCTGTTGGGCGATGCGTGCAACAGCTTCAATGAAAACTGCGCCGTCGGCATCGAACCCGTACCGGAAAAAATCGACTATTTCCTGCACCATTCCCTGATGCTGGTTACTGCGTTAAACCGCAAAATCGGTTACGAAAACGCCGCCAAAGTCGCCAAAACCGCCTATAAAAACGATAAATCGTTGCGCGAAACCGCCATTGAACTGGGCTTGTTGACAGGCGAAGAGTTTGACGAATTGGTTGTTCCTGCCGATATGGTTCATCCGCGTTAAGCTTTAATAATGAAACATGCCGTCTGAAAATGTGTTCAGACGGCATGTTTTTATGCTTCGCTTGTCTTTTCTTCGAATAGGGCAAAAATCATTGACAGTAAATTGAAGAGCAGTAGGAAAGTCACTGACCTTAAAAATGTACGCCAGGCGTAGTGCCACGCTTCCTTTCTGTCTGCTTGGGGTAGGAGCAATGCAGAATAGCGGTTATGTAGGGTTTTGGCGGTGTCATTGTTTTCCAAATACTCCAACGAAAGTACCAATAATTTGCCTGTGTCCTTGTGTTGTAAGAATTGGGCATGTTCAACCCAGATGCCCGGCTTGGCGTGTTCGCATAAAGCTTCAATGCCGACGCAAGAGGCTAAGCTGTTTTGGTTGTTTTGCAAAATCGACAGCTCGTTTTTTTCAGCTTGCATGGTGGCGGCGGAGGTTTGATGAAGGTATGCGCTCATGCCGTTGCGCTCTATTGCTTGGAAATCATGGAGCTGGCTGAATCCGCCATTTTCCCAGGCGACGAATACGGCATAGCAGCCGCTGAATAGGCAGATCATAGCCAATTTTAAGACAATGTTTTTCATCCTCGCTCCTTTTTTGAAAATGGCGGCAAAGTCAGGAGGCGTGTTTTCTCGTTTGAAGGTAAGTTTAGGTTTTATCTGTTTTTATTGTGAGGTTGAGTGTAACACAGGTAATCAAAAGGCCGTCTGAAAATTTTCAGACGGCCTTTTATTATGTGTTTAGATGGGTTTAAGCCAACAACTCACGCCAGCGTTTAATTTGGAAACGGACTTGTTCAGGCGCGGTGCCGCCCAAGTGGTTGCGCGCGTTTAAGCTGCCTTCAGGTGTCAGCACGCTGTAAACATCATCGGCAATCAAACTGCTAAAACCTTGCAGGACTTCGAGCGGCAATTCGCTCAAATCAACGCCAGCTTCATCGGCATGGCGCACGGCTTGGGCAACGACTTCGTGGCTGTCGCGGAAAGGCATGCCTTTTTTCACCAAGTAGTCCGCCAAGTCGGTAGCCGTTGCAAAACCCTGCATTACGGCGGCGCGCATGTTGTCGGGTTTGACGGTGACGCCGCGCATCATGTCGGCGTAAATGCGCAGCGTGTCGATAAGCGTGTCGGCAGTGTCAAACAAAGGCTCTTTGTCTTCCTGATTGTCTTTGTTGTATGCCAAAGGTTGCGATTTCATCAGGGTAACCAGGCCGATCAGGTGGCCAATCACGCGACCGGATTTGCCACGCACGAGTTCGGGTACGTCGGGATTTTTCTTTTGCGGCATGATGGACGAGCCGGTGCAGAAACGGTCGGCGATGTCGATAAAACCGAAACGCGGGCTCATCCATAAAATTAATTCTTCGGAAAGACGGCTCAGGTGAACCATAATCAGGGAAGCGGCGGCTGTGAACTCAATGGCAAAATCGCGGTCAGACACGGCATCGAGCGAGTTTTGGCAGATTTGCTCAAATCCCAATAGCTCGGCGGTGATTTCGCGCTGAATCGGGTAGGTGGTACCGGCAAGGGCTGCGGCGCCGAGCGGCATACGGTTGACGCGTTTGCGGCAGTCGACCATGCGCTCGAAATCGCGGCCGAGCATTTCAACGTAGGCGAGCATGTGATGCCCGAAGCTGACCGGCTGGGCAACTTGCAGGTGGGTAAAGCCGGGCATGACGGTTTCGGCGTTTTGTTCCGCCAAATCAACCAAGGCCGTCTGAAGGTTTTGAATCAGGTCTTGAATGACGGTAATCTGGTCGCGCAGCCACAGGCGGATGTCGGTAGCGACTTGGTCGTTGCGGCTGCGGCCGGTGTGCAGGCGTTTGCCGGCATCGCCGATTTTGTCGGTGAGGCGGCGTTCGATGTTCATGTGGACATCTTCCAAATCCAGCGACCAGGAAATCGTTCCTTCCTTGATTTCTGCTATAATCTCGGCCATGCCCTGACGGATGGCAAAGAGGTCGTCTTCGCTCAAAACGCCCGACTGTGTCAGCATTTGCGCGTGTGCCAGCGAGCCTTGGATGTCCCATTCTGCCAGCCGTTTGTCAAAATCAATCGAGCCGGTATATTTTTTGACCAGCTCGGAAACAGGTTCGTTAAAACGGCCTGACCAGGTTTTGTCCTTGCTCATATCAGCATCCTTAAAATATAAATAAAAAACAGGGTCTACGTCTTCAATATAGCAGACCCGTCTATACATTATGAAAGAAAACGGTTGAAATCATGTCTATTATACGTCAAATAAACCAGAATTTCGCAGTGCCGGATTTGCGCAATTCCGCAACTTTGGTGCGCCTGCTTATTGTTTTATTAATCAGTTTGTTTATCTTTCCGTTGATGACGGTATCGGGTGTGCCTTATCCGGAACAGATTTTCCAACATTTTTCATGGGCTTGCCCCGTCATCCTCTTAATTTTACTCAAGGTCTATTTCTTACAGGCATTTGCGCCTTCCCTGCTTCGCTCGCAGTACAGCGTTGTGGTTTCCTACGTCTCCAACCTGCTGATTTTCTTGTTTGTCGATCTAGTGATTTTGAAGACGGAAATTTGGCTGCTGATTCAACACTTCTTCTTGCTGACCTTTTTTTGTTTCAGTTTCATGTACATCGAAGCAGCCCGTCGCAATAGCCTTGCGCCTTCCATTTCCGAAGCCAGACTGAGCGCGTTGACAGCGCGTATCCGTCCGCATTTCTTGTTTAACAGCTTGAATGCCGCCATCAGCTTAATCCGTCTGCGTCCGTATGACGCGGAGACTTTGCTGGAAAATTTGGCCAACTTGTTCCGCGCACAACTGCGCGACGGTAGTCAAAACAGTACCTTAGGACAGGAAATCGAGTGGGCGCAGGAATATATTGCCATCGAGCAAATCCGCATGGGACATATGCGCGTACAGGTCATGTGGCAGCACCATGCGCCTGATGATGCGGAAACACCGCATCTGTTGTTGCAACCGCTTTTGGAAAATGCCGTATTCCATGGTGTCGAATCTATCCACCGTCCAGGGATAATTACGGTATTAACAAAATTGGAAAAATCATCTATTTTCATCAGTATCGAAAATCCGTGCGGAACGGAACCCAACGAAAATACCAAGCCGCATAAAGGTAATTCTATGGCCTTGCGCAATCTGAAAGAGCGCCTGACTTTGATGTATGACACCGACGCGAAAATCAGATATATCCAATCAGACGGCCTGTTCCGCGTTGAAATCATATTGCCGTACCGTAAAAAATCAGCCGAAGTTTCCCGTCTGTTTGGCTAAAACGCCTAGAATAGGGCAGCTTTAGATAATTAGACTATTAACACATTAAATAAAATAGTTTAAATTTATTACACTTAGTAACATAACTGTTCCCATTTTTTGAAAACTGGTCTATGATACTTAAAAGGATTGTTTACAATCCTTAATTGCAAATCATTTGCAATTATCCAGAAGAAAAAACAGAAAAAGGAACAAAGAGATGTTAGAAGCCTATCGTAAAGCCGCCGCCGAGCGCGCCGCCCTTGGTATTCCCGCCCTTCCTCTGACTGCTCAGCAGACTGCTGATTTGGTTGAGCTGCTGAAAAATCCACCTGCCGGTGAAGGTGAGTTCTTGGTTGAGCTGTTGGCTCACCGCGTACCACCCGGTGTGGACGATGCCGCCAAAGTTAAAGCCTCATTTTTGGCTGCCGTTGCCGAAGGCAGCGCATCCAGTCCGCTGATTTCCCCTGAGTATGCTACCGAGCTGTTGGGTACTATGCTTGGCGGTTACAACATTCATGCACTCATCGAACTCTTGGACAACGACAAACTTGCGCCTATCGCTGCAAATGGTCTGAAACACACTCTGTTGATGTTTGACTCTTTCCACGATGTTCAAGAAAAAGCCGAAAAAGGCAACAAATACGCGCAAGAAGTATTGCAATCTTGGGCAGATGCCGAATGGTTCACTTCTCGTGCCAAAGTTCCAGAAAAAATCACTGTTACCGTCTTCAAAGTCGACGGTGAAACCAATACAGACGACCTCTCTCCTGCACCTGATGCATGGAGCCGTCCTGATATCCCTCTGCACGCGCTGGCTATGTTGAAAAACCCGCGCGACGGCATCAATCCTGACAAACCGGGCGAAGTCGGTCCGATTAAATTGTTGGAAGAACTCAAAGCCAAAGGCCATCCGGTTGCTTACGTTGGCGACGTGGTCGGTACCGGTTCTTCACGTAAATCTGCTACCAACTCCGTGATTTGGCATACAGGCGAAGATATTCCGTTCGTACCGAATAAGCGTTTCGGCGGTGTGTGCTTGGGTGGCAAAATTGCTCCTATTTTCTTCAATACTCAAGAAGACTCCGGCGCATTGCCGATTGAAGTCGATGTATCTGCTCTGAAAATGGGCGATGTCGTCGATATCCTGCCTTATGAAGGCAAAATCGTGAAAAACGGCGAGATTGTTGCCGAGTTTGAATTGAAATCACAAGTATTGCTGGACGAAGTGCAAGCCGGTGGCCGTATTAACCTGATTATCGGTCGCGGTTTGACTGCCAAAGCGCGCGAAGCACTGAAATTGCCTGCTTCTACCGAGTTCCGTCTGCCTCAAGCGCCAGCTGAAAGCAAAGCCGGTTTCACATTGGCTCAAAAAATGGTTGGTCGCGCCTGCGGTTTGCCGGAAGGCAAAGGCGTGCGTCCGGGTACTTACTGCGAACCACGCATGACTACTGTCGGCTCGCAAGATACTACCGGCCCGATGACTCGCGACGAATTGAAAGACCTGGCTTGCTTGGGCTTCTCAGCAGATATGGTGATGCAGTCTTTCTGTCACACCGCGGCTTATCCAAAACCTGTCGATGTGAGAACTCATAAAGAATTGCCTGCTTTCATCTCTACCCGTGGCGGTGTATCCCTGCGTCCGGGTGATGGCGTGATTCACTCATGGCTCAACCGTCTGCTGTTGCCTGATACAGTCGGTACAGGCGGCGATAGCCACACCCGTTTCCCTATCGGTATTTCTTTCCCTGCAGGTTCGGGCTTGGTTGCTTTCGCAGCAGCCACGGGCGTAATGCCGCTTGATATGCCTGAGTCTGTATTGGTACGCTTCAGCGGCAAACTGCAACCGGGCGTCACCCTGCGTGACTTGGTAAATGCAATTCCGTTGTACGCGATTAAACAAGGTTTGCTGACTGTTGCCAAAGCCGGTAAGAAAAACATCTTCTCCGGCCGCATCCTCGAAATCGAAGGCCTGCCTGATTTGAAAGTGGAACAAGCCTTTGAATTGACTGACGCGTCTGCCGAACGCTCTGCTGCTGGCTGTACCGTGAAGCTCAACAAAGAGCCGATTATCGAGTACATGAAATCCAATATTGTGTTGATGAAAAACATGATTGCCGACGGCTATCAAGATTCACGCACTTTGGAACGCCGTATCAAAGCCATGGAAGCATGGTTGGCAAATCCTGAATTGCTCGAAGCGGATAAAGATGCCGAATACGCCGCCGTGATTGAAATCAACATGGACGACATTAAAGAGCCGATTATTGCTTGCCCGAACGACCCTGACGACGTGTGCTTCATGTCTGAACGCTCCGGCACCAAAATCGACGAAGTGTTCATCGGTTCTTGTATGACCAACATCGGCCACTTCCGCGCCGCCTCCAAACTCTTGGAAGGCAAGAGCGACATCCCGGTACGTCTGTGGATGGCACCGCCGACCAAAATGGATGCGAAAGAGTTGTCTGACGAAGGTCACTACGGTGTACTCGGCCGTGCAGGCGCGCGTATGGAAATGCCGGGTTGCTCATTGTGTATGGGTAACCAAGCGCAAGTACACGAAGGTGCGACTGTAATGTCCACTTCTACCCGTAACTTCCCGAACCGCTTGGGTAAAAACACCTTTGTTTACCTCGGCTCGGCTGAGTTGGCGGCAATCTGCTCCAAACTGGGTAAAATCCCGACTGTTGAAGAATACCAAGCCAATATCGGCATCATTAACGAGCAGGGCGACCAAATCTACCGCTACATGAACTTCAATGAAATCGACAGCTACAACGAAGTAGCCGAGAAAGTGAATGTTTAATATAGCAAGGTAAACCGATTTTCAGACGGCCTTAAATAATAAAGGCCGTCTGAAACGGAAAAATAAAGGGCGTGTTCATCACGTCCTTTTTATTTTTAGTTTAATAAAAGGCCGTCTGAAAGATAAGTTTCAGACGGCCTTTGCTTAGGATAAATAATCAGAAAACCGATTAATCAGCGTTGTTTACTTTACGCCAAAACCAGGTTGGAGCAGGGCGCAAGGCTGACGCTCGTGACGGCTGCGGCGTGTTCTGCCGGCAATTTTGCCGCAGACAATACCCGGATCGTTTTTCTCTTCTGCTTTTTTTGAGCTTTTATCTGATTTATTCGCGTATTCGTTGCGTTTGTTTCTATCTTCGCGGCGAGAGCGGCTGTCGTTGTGCTGAACCGGTTGTGCTTCAGCTTCATCTTGATTGTCGTTGCCCCACCAATACGGCTCAAAGCCTTCGATGCGTTCCACATTCAAATCGCTGCCGGTCAGCTCTTTAATGGATTCAAACATTTTCTGTTCGGTTTTATCCATCAAGGAAATGGCAACGCCGTCGGCACCGGCCCGGCCGGTGCGTCCGATGCGGTGGACGTAGTCTTCAGGTTGGGTTGGCAGCTCGTAGTTGATGACAAAAGGCAACTCGGCAATATCCAAACCGCGCGCAGCAACATCGGTGGCAACCAAAACGCGTAATGTGCCTTCTTTAAAGGCGTTGAGGGTTTCCAGTCGGCTTTGTTGGGATTTGTCGCCGTGGATGGATTGAGCGGCAATGTTGCGGCGGACGAGGTCGCGGGTAACTTGATCGACGCTTTGTTTGGTTTTGCAGAATACAATGACTTGATTCATATGCAAATCAACAATCAGACGTTCGAGCAGGTTGCGCTTTTTGAGTGCATCAACGGCGATGATGTGTTGCTCGACATTGGCGTTGGTGGTATTTTGCGCAGCCACTTCAACCATTTCGGGCGTGTGCATAAAATCTTGCGCAAGTTTGCGGATAGGCGGTGAGAAAGTGGCGGAAAAGAGCAGGGTTTGTCGCTGTTTGGGCAACATCTGCATGATTTTGCGGATATCGTCGATGAAACCCATATCAAGCATACGGTCGGCTTCATCGAGTACGACGATTTCAACTTTGTTTAAATTAATGTTTTTTTGTTTGACGTGGTCGAGCAGTCGGCCAACCGTAGCGACAACGATTTCACAACCAGCGCGCAAGTCGGCAGTTTGTTTGTCCATATTGACGCCGCCGAAGAGGACGGTATGGCGCAAAGGAAGATTTTTAATGTATGCCTGCACGTTTTGATCGATTTGATCGGCCAGTTCGCGGGTAGGGGTTAATACCAACATGCGGACAGGGTGCATGGCAGGGGAGGTGCTGGATGTGGCGTAGCGTTTCAGGCGTTCGAGGCTGGGCAGCATAAAGGCGGCGGTTTTACCTGTGCCGGTTTGTGCTGCGGCCAAAAGATCGTGTCCTGCCAAGGCTTTAGGAATCGCTGCGGCTTGGATAGGCGTCGGGTTTTCATACCCTTGATCGGTCAGGGCAGAGACTAATTCGCTGCCTAAACCGAGTGAAGAGAAAGGATTCATGATGGTGGCTTTCTGTTCAGACGGCTTTTTGAATGGTGAGGCCGTCTGAAAAATCTGATTCTGAAATGGATAAACCGCAGTATGATTTTGATTCTGCGGTTTGAAAAAAATGGGGAGCGGAATAATCCGTCAAGTAGCCCATTATGCCATAAAAAGATGGACTCCCCAAATGATGGTTGCGGCTAGAATTGACCAAGTTTTGATATTTTTACAGTTCAAAAACAGAAAAATTTACTGGCCTGCAAGGTTTTGAGTTTATTGAGGATTAAGCATTTGTCTTAACGTCAATAGAATTAATTTATCAAAAACTTACAGGCTGAAATGAAACTAAATTGTACTCACGTACTCAATATTGAGGTGCAGAGCTTGTTTTGTAGCCTGTATCTCCCGTTTAACGGTAAACCATAAAATCAAAATTTAGGAATATACAATTATGAAAACTTTATTGATCGCTCTTGCAACCGGTAGCCTGATGTTGGCAGCTTGTTCTTCTTCCAAACCTGCTGAAGAAGCGGCAGCGCCACGCGTCACTGTTGAAGAAGCAATGACCCAATGCCAACAGGCATCTGGTGAAAATGCTGACCGCGCTGTGTTTGACGCCTGCATGAAAGACAAAGGCTATCAACGTACCGCTGAATCAGCTGCTTCCGAGCCTGCTGCCTCTGAACCTGTAGCAGCGCCTGAGGCTGTTACTCCTGAAGCTGCCGCATCCGAGCCTGCTGCTAAAGCCGCTCCTGCAAAAAAAGCTGCTAAAAAAGCAAAAAAATAAGCTTCATAAAATTCAAGGAAGTCACTCTCATCAATACTCCGGATGAAGACAGACTTAGAGCAACTTGAAAACAAAGGCCGTCTGAATATGTTTCAGACGGCCTTTGTTTTTTTATGTATAAGGGCATTATTAGGAAATATGGTTTTGGTTTTATTAAGAAAATAAAAAAGACGTGTAACGGGTACACGTCTTTTTCGGAGAATAAACCTTATTGCTTATATTCGCTGCCGTCTTCACGGAAAAGTTTTGGCTGTTCGCCTTTTTCCACGACCTCTTTATTGATGACGACTTTTGCTACGTCTTTCAAATCTGGTAGAGTGTACATGGTGTCTAAGAGGCAACGTTCGACGATAGAGCGCAGGCCGCGCGCACCTGTTTTGCGTTCCATTGCTAGTTTGGCGATGCTGCGCAAAGCATCTTCTTCAAACTCAAGGCCGACATCTTCCATTTCAAACAAGGTTTGATATTGTTTGACCAAGGCATTTTTCGGCTCGGTCAAAATGTTGACTAAAGCATCTTCGTCCAATTCTGTCAATGTAGCAATCACGGGCAGACGGCCGATAAGCTCGGGAATTAAACCGAATTTAATCAAATCTTCAGGCTCGACTGTCTCAAACAGAGCTGAAATATCGGCGTTTTCATCTTTACTGTGCACCGCCGCACCAAAGCCGATACCGCCTTTTTCAGTACGTTGACGGATGACTTTTTCCAAGCCGGCAAATGCGCCACCACAAATAAAGAGGATGTTGGTGGTATCAACGTTGATGAATTCTTGGTTCGGATGTTTGCGGCCGCCTTGAGGGGGAACGCTGGCTACCGTGCCTTCAATCAGTTTCAGCAAGGCTTGTTGCACGCCTTCGCCAGATACGTCGCGCGTAATGGACGGATTGTCGCTTTTGCGTGAAATTTTATCGATTTCATCGATATAAACGATGCCGCGCTGGGCTTTTTCAACGTCAAAATCACATTTACCCAAAAGTTTGGTGATGATTTGTTCGACGTCTTCACCGACATAACCGGCTTCGGTTAAAGTTGTGGCATCCGCCATGACAAAAGGTACATCCAGTTTGCGCGCCAAAGATTGCGCCAACAAGGTTTTACCTGAGCCGGTAGGGCCGATGAGCAGGATGTTGGATTTGGACAATTCAACCTTGCCCTCTGCTTTTGGATGGCGCAGGCGTTTGTAGTGGTTGTAAACCGATACTGCCAACGCTTTTTTTGCGTGTTCCTGACCGATAACGTGGTCGTTGAGGTTGGCAACGATTTCGGCCGGGGTAGGCAGTTTTTTCTCGGTGTTTTCTTCTTTTGCTTTGGCAAGCTCGTTTTCAATTTCGCCGGATTCGTTGTCTTGCAGCATCATGCCGCAAGTTTCTACACATTCGTTGCAGATGAAGGCGTGTTCGCCTTCGATCAGATTTTTAACGTCGTTTTCGGACTTCCCGCAAAATGAACAGGTGCGTTTTTCTTCAGACATAATAATTTCTTCGTATGGTTGTATGGAGGCTGTGTTGTAAAGGGGGAACAGATATTTCGGGCGTATTGCCGGATTGAGGGAATGCCTCTGACAAGGGAGCCTAAGTATAATGACTATCTTGTGTTTTTTCAAATCAGAGCAGGCATTGCGCCGTATCGTCTAAGAAACAGATGAGGGCGCTGGATTTGAATATCTCGCAAACAAACGCAAAGTTTTCTCAAC
>NZ_JBQCWY010000017.1:0-19680 GCF_051956955.1 Neisseria sp. P0021.S005
AGACCTCGGCACCTTGAGCGACAATCAGATCGGCTTTATGCGCCAACATATCGGCATTGTCTTCCAAGACCACAAAATCCTCTACGACCGCAATGTCTTGCAAAACGTTATCCTGCCTTTGCGGATTGGCGGCTACCAGCCGCGCAAAGCGGAAGAGCGCGCGCGTATTGCGATTGAGAAAGTCGGCTTGAAAGGCCGCGAAAACGATATGCCCATCACTTTGTCCGGCGGCGAACAGCAGCGTTTGTGCATTGCACGCGCAGTGGTTCACCAACCCAGCCTGCTGATTGCCGACGAGCCGTCCGCCAGCCTCGACCGCGCCTACGCGCTGGATATTATGGAATTGTTTAAAACCTTCCATGAAGCAGGCACGACCGTGATCGTTGCGGCGCACGATGAAACGCTGATGGCGGATTACGGCCACCGCGTCTTGCGCCTGCAGAAAGGACGCCTCGCATGAGCATGATTCACTACATCTCGTTACACGTCGAATCGGCACGCGCCGCGCTCAAAGAGCTTCTGCGCCAACCCATCGGCACACTGCTGACCCTGCTCATGCTTGCCGTTGCCATGACCTTGCCGCTGTTTATGTATTTGGGTATCCAAAGCGGACAAAGCGTGTTGGGCAAACTCAACGAGTCGCCGCAGATTACGGTTTATATGGACACCGATGCGGCAAGTTCTGATGCCGATACGGTGAAAAACCTGCTCCAACGCGACAGCCGTATCGATAAAGTCCGCTTTATCAGCAAGCAGGAAGGTTTGGAAGAATTGCAGACCAATCTCGACCAAAACCTTGTTTCCATGCTCGATGGCAACCCGTTGCCCGACGTCTTTATCGTTACGCCCGACCCTGCCACTTCTCCGGATCAGATGCAGGCCATCTATAAAGACATTACCAAACTGCCGCGCGTCGAATCGGCAACCATGGATACCGAATGGGTACAAACTCTTTATCGTATTAACGAATTTATCCGCAAGATTTTGTGGTTCCTCTCGCTGACATTGGGCATGGCCTTTGTCTTGGTGGCACACAACACCATCCGCCTGCAAATCCTCAGCCGTAAGGAAGAGCTGGAAATCACCAAGCTATTGGGGGCGCCTGCTTCCTTCATCCGCCGCCCTTTCCTTTATCAGGCAATGTGGCAGAGTATTTTCTCCGCCGCCGTCAGCTTGGGCTTGTCGGCTTGGCTGCTGGCAGAAGTACGGCCGCTGGTGGACGCGATTTTCAAACCCTACGGCCTGAACATCGGCTGGCGTTTCTTCACATTTAGCGAAGTGTCGCTGGTATTCGGCTTCGTCATCGCGCTGGGCGTATTCGGCGCATGGCTGGCCACCACACAACACCTCTTGGGCTTCAAAGCCAAAAAATAAGCCTTGGCAAACAGGCCGTCTGAACCATTCAGACGGCCTGAAATCTTATCCTTTCGCAACGTAAACAAACCTTGTGAAAATTTAATACTGCCAAATCTAACAGCAAGGGCATAATCCCTTATAATTGATGGTTTATTATCCATCTCATTTCATTTGTGCGGCATAAGCCGTGCGGACAAATAACGAAAGACATCCTGTGGACAAACTCAAAATCTCTGCCAACGGCCCCCTCAACGGCGAAATCATCGTATCCGGCGCGAAAAATGCCGCCCTGCCGCTGATGTGTGCCGGTCTGCTGACTTCCGGCACTTTACGCTTGAAAAACGTACCCATGCTCGCCGACGTCAAAACCACCCAAAAACTGCTGCAAGGCATGGGCGCACGTGTTTTGACCGACAACATCTCCGAATTTGAAATCAACGGCGGCACCGTCAACAACACCTGCGCACCTTACGAACTGGTGAAAACCATGCGCGCATCCATCTTGGTTTTGGGCCCGACCCTCGCCCGCTTCGGCGAAGCCCAAGTCAGCCTGCCCGGCGGCTGCGCCATCGGTTCGCGCCCGGTTGACCAACACCTCAAAGGCCTAGAAACCATGGGTGCGGAAATTACCATCGAACACGGTTACGTCAAAGCCAAAGGCCGTCTGAAAGGCACGCGCGTCACCATGGACGTCGTGACCGTAGGCGGTACCGAAAACCTGCTGATGGCGGCCACGCTTGCCGAAGGCACCACCATCCTCGAAAACTGCGCCATCGAGCCCGAAGTCGTCGATTTGGCCGAATGCCTCGTCAAAATGGGCGCAAAAATCAGCGGCATCGGTACAGCAACCATGACCATCGAAGGCGTAAAAGAGCTGCACGGCTGCGAACACAGCGTCGTTCCCGACCGCATCGAAGCCGGCACCTTCCTCTGCGCCGTCGCCATGACCGGCGGCAAAGTCGTCCTGCGCAATGCCGCTCCCAAAACCATGGAAGTCGTGTTAAACAAATTGACCGAAGCCGGCGCCATCATCGAAGCCGGCGACAACTGGATTTCCATCGACATGCAACAACGTCCGAAAGCCGTGGACATCCGTACCGTCGTCCACCCGGGCTTCCCAACCGACATGCAGGCGCAGTTTATGGCCATGAACGCCATTGCCGAAGGCAGCAGCCGCGTGGTGGAAACCATTTTTGAAAACCGCTTCATGCACGTTCCTGAACTCAACCGCATGGGCGCAGACATCACCACCGAAGGCAACACCGCCTACATCAAAGGAGTAGAAAAACTCTCCGGCGCCGTCGTGATGGCAACCGACCTGCGCGCCTCTGCCAGCCTCGTCATGGCAGGCTTGGTCGCAGAAGGCGAAACCATCGTCGAACGCATCTACCACCTCGACCGCGGCTATGAATACATCGAGAAAAAACTTGGCGGCGTAGGCGCAAAAATCGAACGCGTACACGGTTGATCCCATACGCAGCCGATAAATAAAAGGCCGTCTGAAACACCGGCAATCGGGTTTCAGACGGCCTTTGCGTATTGTTTTGCGGTATAATTCCCGACATCTTTATCCATTGTTTTTAAAAGCACAAACCATGACACGCAAAATCCTTGTCACTTCCGCGCTGCCGTATGCCAACGGCAGCATCCACCTCGGCCACATGGTCGAACACATCCAAACCGACGTTTGGGTACGTTTCCAAAAACTGCGCGGCCACGAATGCTACTACTGCTGCGCCGACGACACCCACGGCACGCCCGTGATGCTTGCCGCGCAAAAACAAGGCATTGCGCCTGAAGATATGATCGCCAAAGTGCGCGAAGAGCACCTCGCCGACTTTACCGGCTTCAACATCGGCTACGACAATTATTACAGCACCCATTCCCCTGAAAACAAACAGTTTTCCCAAGACATTTACCGCGCGCTGAAAGCCAACGGCAAGATTGAGAGCCGCGTCATCGAGCAGCTTTTCGACCCCGAAAAACAAATGTTCCTGCCCGACCGCTTTGTCAAAGGCGAATGCCCGAAATGCCACGCCCAAGACCAATACGGCGACAACTGCGAAGTCTGCGGCACGACCTATTCCCCGACCGAACTGATCAACCCGTATTCCGCCGTATCCGGTGCCAAACCCGAATTGCGCGAATCCGAACACTTCTTCTTCAAACTGGGCGAATGCGCCGACTTCCTCAAAGCATGGACTTCCGGCAACAACCCGCACGACGGCAAGCCCCATCTGCAAGCCGAAGCCCTCAACAAAATGAAAGAATGGCTGGGCGAAGGCGAAGAAACCACCCTGTCCGACTGGGACATCTCCCGCGACGCGCCGTATTTCGGTTTCGAAATCCCCGACGCGCCGGGCAAATATTTCTACGTCTGGCTGGACGCGCCCGTCGGCTACATGGCGTCGTTTAAAAACCTGTGCGACCGCATCGGCGTCGATTTCGACGAATACTTCAAAGCCGACAGCCAAACCGAGATGTACCACTTCATCGGCAAAGACATCCTCTATTTCCACGCCCTGTTCTGGCCTGCCATGCTGCATTTCTCCGGCCACCGCGCCCCGACCGGAGTGTACGCACACGGCTTTTTGACTGTGGACGGACAAAAAATGTCCAAATCGCGCGGCACCTTCATCACCGCCAAATCCTATCTGGAACAAGGCCTGAACCCTGAGTGGATGCGCTACTACATCGCCGCCAAGCTCAACAGCAAAATCGAAGACATCGATTTGAACCTACAAGACTTTATCAGCCGCGTCAACAGCGACCTCGTCGGCAAATACGTCAACATCGCCGCCCGCGCTTCAGGTTTCATCGCCAAACGCTTTGAAGGCCGTCTGAAAGACGTTGCCGACAGCGAATTGCTGGCAAAACTGACTGCGCAAAGCGAAGCCATTGCCGAATGCTACGAAAGCCGCGAATACGCCAAAGCCCTGCGCGATATCATGGCCTTGGCAGACATTGTCAACGAATACGTTGATGCCAACAAACCTTGGGAACTGGCGAAACAAGAAGACCAAGACGCACGCCTGCACGAAGTATGCAGCGAGCTCATCAACGCCTTTACCATGTTGACCGCCTACCTCGCCCCCGTATTGCCGAAAGTGGCCGAAAACGCCGCCAAATTCCTGAATTTGGAAGCCATCACCTGGGCAAATACATGCGAAACCTTGGGCGAACATGCCATCAACAAATACGAACATTTAATGCAACGAGTGGAGCAAAAACAAGTGGACGATTTAATCGAAGCCAACAAACAAAGCATCGCCGCAGCAGCCGCGCCTGCCACCGAAGAGAGCAAATACGAAAAAGTCGCCGAACAGGCCAGCTTTGACGACTTCATGAAAATCGATATGCGCGTCGCCAAAGTATTGAACTGCGAAGCCGTCGAAGGCAGCACCAAACTCCTGAAATTCGACCTCGATTTCGGTTTTGAAAAACGCATCATCTTCTCCGGCATCGCCGCGTCTTACCCAAATCCTGCTGAATTGAACGGCCGCATGGTCATCGCCGTCGCCAACTTCGCCCCGCGCAAAATGGCAAAATTCGGCGTATCCGAAGGCATGATCCTCTCCGCCGCCACAGCCGAGGGCAAACTGAAGCTCCTCGACGTTGACGCAGGCGCACAGCCCGGGGATAAAGTGGGCTAAGGCTTATCCAAACCATAAGGAGAAACCATGTTAAACCTTTCCGCACCGATACTTAAAGAAATTGAGTTGCTTCATGATGCAGGCTTATCGGTTGGCGCTATTGTTACAGTGTTGCGTCTGAAGTTTCCGGTAGAGCTCCATGATCGGGAGGACAAACAAATTGAAGAAGCCGTGCTTCTCATGATCAATCCGCCACGAAAAGCACCTTCTCTTTCCCGCTAAGGTAGCGATACCGGTTGAAAGGTAAATTTGGTTATGCTTCAACAAAAGGCCGTCTGAAAATTTCAGACGGCCTTTTTATTTATCCAAACGCTTATTTCCGTTAAAACTTTATCTCAACAATTCATCGGTAACGCGTTGCAGAAATTCGATGCGCTCGGGTTTGGCTTCGCCTGATTCGGCAGCGGCTTTGACGGCGCAGCCGGGTTCGGCTCGGTGGGTGCAGTTGTGGAAACGGCACTGGCCGATAAGGTGGCGCAGGTCGGGGAAGTATTGCAATAAATCGGCGGCTTGGAGATGGTGCAGGCCGAATTCTTGTAGGCCGGGGGAATCGATGAGTCGGGTTTCTGCGTTTAAATCATAGAGTTGGGCGTGGGTGGTGGTGTGTTTGCCGGAGTCGAGCGCGGTGGAAATGTCGCCGGTTCGGGCGGCTTGGTTGCCGAGTAGGGCGTTGGTCAGGGTGGACTTGCCCATGCCACTTTGTCCGAGCAGGATGTTGGTTTGCCCTTCTAAAATGGGACGCAGGATGTCGGCGTTTTCCAATGCGTTGGTTTCGACCACGGAGTAGCCGAGGGTTTCGTAGAATTTAAGTTTCTCGCGCCATTGGGCGGTTTCGGGGAGGTCGGCTTTGTTGAGGATGATGACGGCGTTAATGCCGGCCGCTTCGGCTGCGAGGAGGGCGCGTTGCAACAGGGCTTCGCTGGGTGAGGGGCTGGCGGCGGTTACGATAAGGAGTTGGGTAACGTTGGCGGCAATCAGTTTGGTTTTCCACGCGTCTTGGCGGTAGAGCAGGCTTTCGCGCGGGAGGTAGTCTTCAATCACGACTTGTTCGCCGTTGATGGGGCTGATACGGACTTGGTCGCCGCAGGCGAAATCGACGCGTTTTTTGCGGGTGGTGGCGTCATATGTTTGGCCGTCGGGAGTGCGGACAATATAGCGGCGGCCATAGCTGGTAATGATTTGGGCGGTATCGGTCATGATGGGGTTTATTGTTTGGAATGGTGTGATTGTACCGAAAGTCGGCTATGGCCGTCTGAAAACTTGTTTGCACCTTTTAACTTTCTTTGGCTTGGTTTTTAGGTGTTTCTGCCCTATATTTGCAATGTATTTGTTTTCAGGAGATTTTTTTATGGATTTCAGTCAGTTGCTCAATCAGGTTTTGGGTGCGGCTCAAAAAGGCGGCAAAGCGGTAGCGGACAGCCCGCTCAATTCTTTCGGCGGCGGCGCGCTGACGGGTGCTTTGGCATCGATGCTGTTGAAAAAGAAAAACACGAAGAAGCTGGTAAAGGCCGGCTCGGTCGCTGCTTTGGGTTTTCTGGCTTATAAAGGCTATCAAAACTGGA
Source organism: Neisseria sp. P0021.S005 (assembly GCF_051956955.1). Taxonomy (NCBI): domain Bacteria; kingdom Pseudomonadati; phylum Pseudomonadota; class Betaproteobacteria; order Neisseriales; family Neisseriaceae; genus Neisseria; species Neisseria sp. P0021.S005. The sequence continues at coordinate 6,572 of NZ_JBQCWY010000017.1, forward strand.
AACAAAACCGCCAGCAGGACGAATTGCCGCAAAGTGCGTTCCAACCTGCCGGTCTGATTGGTGAAAACCACAGCCGTGTGATTTTGCAAACGATGATTGCGGCGGCGGCTTCAGACGGCCTGATTGACGATGCGGAACGCGCGGCCATCGAGCGTGAAAGCGGCAGCGATGCGGAAACTGCGGCATGGTTGCAGGCGGAATATGCGCAACCGGCCTCCATCGAGCAAATTGCCGCTTCGGTCGGCAGCGACGAGGCTTTGGCAGCCGAAACTTATCTGGCGGCCCGATTGGTCTGCGCGGACTTGTCGCGCAAGGAAATCGTGTTCCTGAGCCGTTTGTCCCAAGCTTTGAATTTGGACGACCAGCTGGTCGAAAGTTTGGAAAAACAGCTCGAATTGGCTTAAGCCGGATTTACAAGGCCGTCTGAAACCTGATTTCAGACGGCCTTTCGACTTAATTTCAGAGTAAAATAACCCTTTCGACATATTAAAGGCTGTCTGAACATGAATAAACTTTTTTCCACATTCAAAACGTTTTTAGCCGCTTCGTCCGTCTTGGTATTGGCTGCCTGTCCGAGCGGCAACGCGCCGCAATCCAAACCTTCTACGCAGGGTCAAAATACGGTTTCGCATACTGCACCCAAACCGAAAGCCACGGTTGCGCTGGCTTTGGGCGGCGGCGCGTCCAAAGGTTTTGCCCATATCGGGATTATTAAGGTTTTGAAAGAAAACAATATTCCGGTCAAAATCGTTACCGGCACATCCGCAGGCTCGATTGTCGGCAGTATGTACGCTTCGGGAATGTCGCCCGACCGCCTCGAATTGGAAGCGGAAATTTTGGGTAAAACCGATTTAGTGGATTTAACCTTGTCCACCAGCGGCTTCATCAAAGGCGAAAAACTGCAAAACTACATCAACCGCAAAGTCGGCAACCGCCCGATGCAGCAGTTTCCCATCAAATTTGCCGCCGTTGCGACCGATTTTGAAAGCGGCAAACCGGTGGTGTTCAACGTAGGCAATGCCGGACAGGCCGTCCGCGCTTCTGCTTCGATTCCGAACGTGTTCCAACCTGTCGTTATCGGCAGCCGCAAATATGTGGACGGCGGCCTGTCTCAGCCCGTACCGGTCAGCGCGGCGAAAAAAATGGGCGCAAACTTCATCATTGCCGTCGATATTTCCGCCCGTCCGGCCAAAAACGTCAGCCAAGGCATGTTCTCCTATCTTGACCAAACCTTCAACGTGATGAGCCAAACCGCCTTACACCAAGAATTGGGCCAAGCCAATGTGGTCATCAAACCGCAGGTTTTGGAGCTGGGTTCGGTTGGCGGTTTCGACCAAAAACAACGCGCCATCCAATTGGGCGAACAAGCCGCACGCGCCGCCCTGCCTGAAATCAAACGCAAACTGGCGGCATATCAGTATTAATCATCCGCCGTTTGAACAGGCCGTCTGAAAGTATGTTTTTCAGACGGCCTTTCTTGTGCAAATCTGCTAAAATCACGCGTTTCCTACAAATCATAAAATCCTAAAAAAATGAATATCTTTTACGAAGAGTCCGGCCAATTCAAAGTCGCCACCATCGTCCAAAAAAACGACGCCACCTACCAAGTCGATACCCAACACGGCAAACGCACCAAAGTGAAGGCAAACAATGTCTTTGCCGAGTTTGACGGCGATATGGCGGCATTTTTGGAGAACGCGCAGGCACAGGCAGCGGACATCGACACCGATTTATTGTGGGAAGTATGCGGCGAAGAGGAGTTTACCGCCGAAGCCATCGCCGAAGAATATTACGGCCACGCGCCGACCAAAACCGAGCTGGCGGCAACTTTGATTGCGCTGTACGCCGCGCCGATGTATTTCTACAAAAAAGCCAAAGGCGTGTTCAAAGCCGCGCCTGAAGAAACTTTGAAACAAGCGCTTGCCGCCATCGAACGCAAAAAACAGCAAGACGCGCAAATCGACGCTTGGGCGGAAGCCTTGAAACGCGGCGAGATGCCGTCTGAAATCGCGGCGGATTTGAAAACCATCTTACACGCGCCCGACAAGCAGTCACTGACCTACAAAGCCTTTACCAAAGCCGCCGATGCATTGAAAACCTCGGCCTACGAACTGGCGAAAAAAACGGGCGGTATTACGTCCATTCCCCAATACCTGCAAGACGGGTTTGAAATCAAATATTTCCCAAAAGGAACAGGCTTCCCCGACCTTCCGCTTCCTGAAATGCCTGACTTGCCTAAGGCTGACGTTACCGCCTTTTCCATTGATGACGAATCGACCACCGAAGTCGATGACGCCTTGAGCCTGACCGACTTGGGCAATGGCATGAAACACGTCGGTATCCACATCGCTGCGCCGTCGCTTGCCATTAAACAAGGCGACAAAATGGAAAAAAACATCATGGAACGCTTAAGCACGGTTTATTTCCCCGGCGGCAAAATCACTATGTTGCCCGAAAACTGGATTGCCGCGTTCAGCCTTGATGCAGGCGCATACCGCCCTTCCATCAGCATTTATTTCGATGTAGATAGCGAGTTCAACGTCGGCGAGCCGACCTGCAAAATCGAAGCGGTCAACATCGCCGAAAACCTGCGCATTCAAACCATCGAGCCGCATTTCAACGCCGAAACTGGCTTGGACGAAGCAGGCGAAATGATGTTTGCCCACCATCAAGACCTGATTTGGTTCTATCAATTTGCCATCGCCTTACAAAAAGCGCGCGGCAAATACGAGCCCGACCGTGCGCCGCAATACGATTACAGCATCGAATTGGATGAGGAAGGCAACGTATCCGTTGTCCGCCGCGAACGCGGTTCGCCCATTGATACGCTGGTCAGCGAGATGATGATTCTTGCCAACAGCACTTGGGCACAAATGCTGGATGAAAACGAGCTGCCCGGCCTTTTCCGCGTCCAACCGGCAGGCAAAGTGCGCATGAGCACCAAATCCGAGCCGCACATCGGCATGGGCGTGCAGCATTACGGCTGGTTTACCTCGCCTCTGCGCCGCGCCGCCGACTACATCAACCAAAAGCAGCTGATCAGCCTGATCGACGACTCTGCCGAGCCACTGTATCAAAACAGCGATGCCGAGCTTTTCGCCGCGCTGCGCGACTTTGATGCCGCCTATACAGCCTACGCCGACTTCCAACGCCAAATGGAAGCCTACTGGAGCCTCGTCTATCTGCAGCAGCAAGGCACGAGCGAGCTGACGGCCACCATCCTCAAAGAAGACCTCGTCCGCATTGAAGGCCTGCCGCTGGTAACGCGCGCGACCGGTATTCCGTTTGACGCGCTGCCCAAATCGCAGGCATTGTTCAAAATCACTGAATTGGATGCCGAGAAGCAGTTTATCGCGCTCAACTATCAAAAAGCCGTTTTACCGGGTTGATAACGTTATTTCGTTTGAAAAAAGGCCGTCTGAACAAAGAAACAGAAATCTTTGATTTCGTTTTCATCCCTGTTCAGACGGCCTTCATCATCTAAAAATGCTACAATTCCCCCTTTCTGCCCATCATTTCAAACCATGAAAAAAAACGCCCCCCAATCCTTTGAAGAAGCCTTATCCCGCCTCGAAACCCTGACCCAGGCCATGCAAAGCAGCGAAATGCCGCTGGAAGACGCCCTGGCTGCCTATCAGGAAGGCAACGAATTGGTCAGATACTGCCAAACCAAATTGGCGGAAGTCGAGCAGAAACTGCAAGTCTTGGATGCCGGCGAACTGAAGGAGTTGAACCTTGAACCCGGCGAATGAACTCAAAACATGGCAACAAAAAGCCCAAGCGCAAACCGAATTGCTGCTGGCGCATTTCTTGCCGTCTGAAAGCCAAGTTCCGCACACGCTGCACGAAGCCATGCGTTACGTTACCCTCGGCGGCGGCAAACGGCTGCGTCCACTCTTGGTGCTTGCCGCGTCCGAATTGGGCGAAGCAAACCAAAATGCCGTCGAGCAGGCGATGGCGGCCATCGAAATGGTACACGTCTATTCGTTGGTTCACGACGATATGCCGGCGATGGACAACGACAGTCTGCGCCGCGGCAAACCGACCTGCCATGTGCAATACGATGAAGCAACCGCCCTTTTGGTCGGCGATGCGTTGCAAACCCAAGCCTTTGATGTACTGAGCCGTCCGACAGGCCTGCCTGCCGAACGTCAGCTTGCCATGTTGTCCACGCTGGCCCAGGCATCCGGCAGCCTCGGCATGGCGGGCGGACAAGCTATCGACCTTGCCAATGTCGGCAAAGCCATGAATCAGGCCGAATTGGAACAGATGCACAGCCTCAAAACCGGCGCACTCATCCGCGCGGCCGTGGCCTTAGGCGCACTTTCCTGCCCAGACTTAACACCGGCTCAAATCCAAACCTTAGACCGCTACGCCGCCAAATTAGGTTTGGCTTTCCAAGTGATCGACGATGTATTGGACTGCGAAGCCGATACCGCCACCTTGGGCAAAACCGCCGGCAAAGACTCGGACAACGACAAACCGACCTACGTCAAACTGATGGGCCTGCAGGCCGCGCGCACTTACGCAGAAACGCTGATTGCAGAAGCCGTTGCCCTGATCGAGCCATTCGGCGACAAAGCCCTGCGCCTGCGCCAACTGGCAAAGTTTGTTACCGCACGGAAAAACTAAACCCGTAAATAAATAAAGGCCGTCTGAAACCTGATTTTAGGTTTCAGACGGCCTTTTTAACAGCCTGTTTGGCTTTTGTACCAACCGAATGCGAAGCCTTTCAAAATACGGCTCAGAAATCCCCCGCAAACTGCGTTTACAAACCTCAACCTGTCTGTTTAATCCAATAGGGCATCTACGAACGCTTTGGCATTAAACGGACGCAAATCGTCGATGCCTTCGCCTACGCCGATGTAGCGGACAGGAACTGGGCGGTCTGAGGCAAGGGCGGCAAGGATGCCGCCTTTGGCCGTACCGTCGAGCTTGGTCACGATAAGGCCGGTCAGACCCAGAGCTTCGTCAAAGGCTTTTACTTGGTTGACGGCGTTTTGACCGATGTTCGCATCCAAAACAACGATGATTTCATGTGGCGCATCAGGCATGGCTTTTTGCAGCACGCGTTTCACTTTTTTGATTTCTTCCATCAAATGAAGCTGCGTTGGCAGGCGTCCGGCGGTGTCGGCCAGCACGATGTCAATCCCGCGCGCTTTCGCAGCTTGGACGGCATCGAAGCAAACTGCTGCGGAATCGCCCGTAGTTTGCGAAATCACAGTCACATTATTGCGCTCGCCCCAAGCTTGAAGCTGCTCACGCGCGGCGGCACGGAAAGTATCGCCTGCCGCCAGCAATACAGATTTGCCCTGCGCTTGGAAGTATTTGGCCAATTTGCCGATAGATGTGGTTTTACCTGCGCCGTTGATACCGGCAAGCATAATCACGAAAGGCTCCTTGGTTTCCGGCAAGACCAAAGGTTTTTCCAAAGGCTTAATCAAGTCGTACAGCGCATCTTTCAGCGCGCCGCGCAATTCGTTGCCGTCTTTGAGGCCTTTGAGGCTGACACGGTCGCGCACGTCTTTCATCAAGTATTCGGTGGCTTCCATGCCCATATCGCTGGTAATCAGCACGGTTTCCAGCTCTTCGTACAAATCCTCGTCAATTTGTCCGCCGCCGAATACGCCGGCCAGCGATTTCGCCATTTTATCGCGTGATTTGGTCAAGCCTTGTTTCAAACGCGCAGCCCAACTGAGCTTGGGTTCTTCTACCGGAGCAGGGGCTTCAGCCGGTGTTTCCGTAACGGCTTCTTGAGCTTGCTCGACAGTCTCGCTAACTGCTTCAACAGCTTCTTCTTTGACTGCTTCGGCCTGTCCTGCTGCTTCTTCAGCAGCCTCAGCTACTTCAGACGGCATCTCGGCAACGGTTTCTTGAACCTGTTCAACAGCCTCGCTGACGGTTTCAACGGCTGCTTCTTTTGCCGCCTCAGCCTGTTCCGCTGCTTCTTCAGTAGCCTCGGCCACTTCAGACGGCATCTCGGCAACGGTTTCCTTTACCTGTTCAACAGTCTCGCTGACGGTTTCAACGGCTGCTTCTTTTGCCGCTTCAAGGTGTTCTTCTACTTTTTCGACTGTTTCAGACGGCGTTTCGGTCAAAGCTTCCCGAACCTGCTCGACAGTTTCGCTGACAGTTTCAACAGCCGATTCGACAACTGATTCAACATGCCCTTTGATGCTTTCTGCTAAAGATTCGGCATTTTCTTTAATATTTTCAACTACTTGAGTAACTTCAGATTCTACTTTTGCTGCGGTTTCCTGAACTTGAGCCTCCTCGGGAGCCGGAGTTTCCTGTTTTTTCTTGCGACGGAAGAAGCTGAACATTAAATTTTCCTTTTAATTTTAGAAACTTGAAATAGGGAGTATTGTAGCGTATTTTACGTGGCAAGGTCGTCTGAAAATCAAGTTGTCAGGTTTTGGCATTTCCAACGTCTAACGAGACAAACCATCCACACAGGAAACATAGAGATGAATCCCCGCACATTATTTTCACTTTGCACCAAGTTCGGCTGCCTGCTTGCGCTTGGCGCTTGCTCATCCAAAATAATGGATACCGAAGCCGCAACCGTACCGCAGGCATTGTCCTCATTGAAAACCCCTGACAACCGCCCTGCCAGTGTTTTCCTGAAAAAAGACAAACCCACCCTGATTAAATTTTGGGCAAGTTGGTGTCCTTTATGTTTGTCCGAATTGGGACAAACCGAAAAATGGGCGCAAGATGCAAAATTCGGTTCTGCCAACCTGATTACCGTTGCCTCGCCCGGTTTTCTGCACGAGAAAAAAGACGGCGACTTCCAAAAATGGTATGCCGGTTTAAACTATCCTAAGCTGCCCGTTGTGACCGACAACGGCGGCTCCATCGCCCAAAGCCTGAATATCAGTGTTTACCCTTCATGGGCATTAATCGGCAAAGACGGCGGCGTGCAGCGCATCGTCAAGGGCAGTATCAACGAAGCGCAGGCATTGGCTTTAATCCGCGACCCGAATGCCGATATAGGCCGTCTGAAAAACACATTTTACAAACCCGACACACAGAAAAAGGATTCAGCAATCATGAATACGCGCACCATCTACCTCGCCGGTGGCTGCTTTTGGGGCTTGGAAGCCTATTTCCAACGCATAGACGGCGTGATTGACGCCGTATCCGGCTACGCCAACGGCAAAACGGAAAACCCAAGCTACGAAGACGTGTCCTACCGCGATACGGGCCATGCCGAGACCGTCAAAGTCACCTACGATGCCGACAAACTCAGCCTAGACGACATCCTGCAATACTATTTCCGCGTCGTTGACCCGACCAGCCTCAACAAACAAGGCAACGACACCGGCACGCAATACCGCAGTGGCGTGTACTACACCGACCCCGCCGAAAAAGCCGTCATCGCCGCCGCACTCAAACGCGAGCAGCAAAAATACAAACTTCCCCTCGTCGTCGAAAACGAGCCGCTGAAAAACTTCTACGACGCCGAGGAATACCATCAGGACTATCTGATTAAAAACCCCAACGGCTACTGCCACATCGATATCCGCAAAGCCGACGAACCGCTGCCGGGCAAAACCAAAGCCGCTCCGCAAGGCAAAGGCTTTGACGCGGCAACGTATAAAAAACCCAGCGCTGCCGAACTCAAACGCCTCCTGACCGAAGAGCAATACCAAGTTACCCAAAAAAGCGCGACCGAATACGCCTTCAGCCACGAATACGACCATCTGTTCAAACCCGGCATTTATGTGGACGTCGTCAGCGGCGAACCCCTGTTCAGCTCTGCCGACAAATTTGATTCCGGCTGCGGCTGGCCGAGTTTTACCCATCCAATTAATGCCTCCGCCGTTACCGAACACGACGATTTCAGCTATAACATGCGCCGCACCGAAGTGCGCAGCCACGCCGCCGACTCACACTTGGGACACGTCTTCCCCGACGGCCCGAAAGACAAAGGCGGCCTGCGCTATTGCATCAACGGCGCAAGTTTGAAATTCATTCCTTTGGAAGAAATGGACGCAGCCGGCTACGGTGCATTGAAAGACAAAGTGAAATAACGGATTGAATCGAAAAAGGCCGTCTGAAAAAGATTTCAGACGGCCTTAAATTTATAATTTATTTGGTCATGTCATAAAATGATGCAACAGAAAGTATTAAATACATTACTGATATCAAAATATATTTAATTTTTTTATCTCTAATTTCTTTCCATAAATGCAAGCATATAGGAAGCATCGTAAACACTAGAACCGCAATATTAAAACATAAAAGAAAGAGATATCCTTTAGAACTTTCTTTCCAAAAGGGTATAAAAAAACTTGTACATATCGAAAATCCAATTAGAAAAGAGACAATACTATTTAAAACATCAATAATTCTTGCCTCTATTTGAATAGAAACAAGATACGGAAAATTACATAATTGTAGAAACCTAAGAAAATGAAGATATGCCAATAATACATATATTGGAGTCAAACCCATAAAAGTATCAAATATATTTTTAAAAGGAATTTTTCCATGAAAATGTAATATACTGACTAACAAGCCGATTGGTAACCATATAATCAAATTTTCCTTACTTGGAAAATATTTAAACATCTAAAACTTTCTTCATTATTTTCATACTATATATTTAATTCAAAAAAAGCCATTTGAAGATTCAAATGGCTTTTTTATAAATCAAATTCGTTTTGCCAACTCTTCGGCCTTACCCACATACAACGCAGGGGTCAGCTCAAGCAATTTGGCTTTGGCTTCTGCCGGAATTTCCAACGATTCGATAAAGAGTTTCAACACTTCAGGCGTAATGCCGTCTTTACCGCGTGTCAGGTCTTTCAGCTTCTCGTAAGGATTGGCTACGCCGTAACGACGCATTACGGTTTGAATCGGCTCGGCCAGCAGCTCCCAAGTAGCGTCCAAATCGGCAGCAAGGGCGGCAGGATTCGGCTCAAGCTTGTTCAGACCGCGCAGATGGGAGGCAAAGCCCAATATGGTATAGCCCACGCCTACGCCCATATTGCGCAATACGGTGCTGTCGGTCAGGTCGCGCTGCCAACGGGAAATCGGCAGTTTTTCAGACAAAAAGCCCAATACGGCATTGGCCATACCGAGGTTGCCTTCGGAGTTTTCAAAGTCAATCGGATTGACTTTGTGCGGCATGGTGGAAGAACCGACTTCGCCTGCTTTAACTTTTTGTTTGAAGTAACCCAAAGAAATATAGCCCCAAACATCGCGGTTGAAGTCGATCAGAATCGTGTTGACACGGCTGATGGCTTGGAAGAATTCCGCCATATAGTCATGCGGCTCGATTTGAATGGTGTAGGGGTTGAAGGTCAGGCCGAGGCTGATTTCAACGAAGTTGCGGCAATGGGTTTCCCAATCCACATCGGGATAAGCGACCATATGGGCATTGTAGTTGCCGACTGCGCCGTTGATTTTGCCGAGGAACTCTTGCGCTTGCAGGTTTTTGAACTGGCGTTGCAGGCGGTACACGACATTGGCGATTTCTTTACCCAATGTGCTTGGTGTCGCAGGCTGGCCATGCGTGCGGCTCATCATAGGGACGGCAGCCAACTCATGCGCCATGCCGGTCAGTTTTTTGATGATTTCGGCCAGTTTCGGCAGCAAAACAGTCTCACGCGCTTCTTGCAGCATTAAAGCGTGGGACAGGTTATTGATGTCTTCGCTGGTGCAGGCAAAGTGGATGAACTCGCTGGCAGCAGCCACTTCAGGCACGCCGGAGAAGCGTTCTTTAAGCCAATATTCGATGGCTTTGACATCATGATTGGTGGTCGCCTCAATAGCTTTGACGGCGGCAGCATCTTCAAGCGAGAAGTTTTCGATCACTTTGTCGATTTCGGCAAGCGTAAAATCGCTGAAAGCAGGAACTTCTACAATCTTAGGTTCGGCGGCAAGGACTTTGAGCCAGTTTAATTCAACTTTGACACGCGCACGCATCAGGCCGTATTCGGAGAAAATCGGACGCAATGCTTCAACGGATTTGGCGTAGCGGCCATCTAATGGGGAAAGTGCAGCGATAGGGTTAATCATGTCGGATCTTCCTATGGGATGAAAACCAAATTGTTTGCAATTATACATGATTTTACACTCCAAGGCCGTCTGAAAGACAGGTTTCAGACGGCCTTTTCAGCGTATTTTTCATAAAATTCTTTTCAGAGGTTCAACTTTGCAAAATCGATTTACGATATATGCCATCTTCACGGATAATATCGGCTGACTTTCTGTAAATAATGAGGTTTTATGAATATCAAACGTTTTTCCCTAGCTGCAACCGTATTTGCGGCTTTGATGTTGAGTGCCTGTGAAACAACCACCACATCGAGCGGCGGCGGCAGCTGGACCAACATCGGCACCATCTCTGAAGGCAATATCAAAGTGGCTATTGATAGAAGCAGCATTAAAAGAAATGGCGCACTGGTTACTTTCCGCGATAAAAAAACCGTTTCCAAACTGAAAGAGGAACGTTTCGTCAACACGCCGGCCTATAAAACAGCCATCGGCAGCTGGGAAATTCATTGCTCAAACAAAACCTATCGCCTGGCAGCGCTGCAACTGATGGACGAACACGGCCGGGTAATTTCCAACCAAAGCTATACTCCGACCAGCATCCGCCCAATGAGCGTCATGAGCGGCACGATTACTGAAAAACAATACGAAACAGTGTGCGGACATAAGCTTTAATCCACACTTATTCACAAAGTTATCCACACTTTAAATATTTAAAAGGCCGTCTGAATGCTTTAAATATCAAGTTTCAGACGGCCTTTTTATGTTTTGATGGAAATTTATCTTCAAATTTATCCACAAAATTTGTTTATTCAAAAATAATTTATTACAGCGATTCATTCACGCTCAAAATTTGCTTCATTCTTTGCAAGGGCATTTCACAAAATACTGCTTTTTACTCTATTTACTGACTTACTATCTACTTAATCGAGCTGTATTTACAGACTACCATGCATCAAACTGGATCTGCGCTAAATGCTTTTCACACAGGTATTCCAATCTTTTGGAAAAAATTTTCTTCTCCAAATAAACACCTTTCCTTTGATGATACAGCCCATCTTTAACGCAGCCTTGCCCCTGTTTCTCCGTCAATAATCTGGCTGGGCGTTTTCTGCTTACCTATCAATCCGCCTACAATCCAAACTTTCCTGCCAAACTGTCTTCTGACTTCTCTTTCTGTTTTGCACGCCCGTTTTCCTGCACGATTGCATGAAGTAGAGACTAAAGGCATTTCCAAAACCTGACACAAACGCCTTGCACCTGCGTGCGCTGGAACCCTGACAGCCAATTTACTGCGTCCTTTTCCTCGTAACGAAGGCAATACTTTTTTGCCGGCCGGCAATAAAAAAGTTTTCGGAGCCGGCCATGCTTCATGCAGCATGGTTTGGATATTTTCAGACGGCCTTTGCAGCAAAGGTTGCAACTGTTCCAAGCTATGGCCAATGACAATCATACCTTTGTGTTGAGGTCGTTTTTTCAGATGAATCAATTGGTTGAGTGCTTTGAGCAAAGTAGGGACACAGCCCAAGCCATAGCAAGACTCGGTAGGATAGGCGACCAAACCGCCTTTTTTAAGATGCGCCTGCAGCTTGCGTTGGGCTGCAGCCGATAAAATTCTGGGGAACATCATCATATACCAAGGTCGTCTGAAACTGCGATTGTCGGACAATCTGTGTTCAGACGGCCTATTTCTATTCATTATTAATGGTTGATGGCTTTATCGGCAATATCTTTACGGTATTGCATACCGTCAAAACGGATGGTTTCCAATGCCTCATAAGCCTTGCTCTTAGCTTGTGCAACATCATCGCCCAAACCGACTACACACAACACACGGCCGCCGTTAGTTACCACTTCGCCTTTTTCATTCGTTGCAGTACCGGCATGGAAAACTTTACCAGTTTGATTGGCCTTATCCAAGCCGAAGATCACATCGCCTTTTTTCGGAGAGCCAGGATAGTTTTGTGCGGCCAACACCACACCTACTGCAGTCTGCGGGTTCCATTCGGCAGCAACACTATCCAGTTTGCCGTCGATTGCCGCTTCAACCAAATCCACCAAATCGCTATCCAAACGGCTCATAATCGGCTGGGTTTCAGGGTCGCCGAAACGGCAGTTGAATTCGATGGTATAAGGCGCACCGGTTTTATTAATCATCAAGCCCGCGTATAAAAAGCCGGTAAACTCATGACCTTCTGCTTTCATACCTGCCACAGTCGGCAAAATAATTTCATTCATCGTGCGCTCGTACACATCAGGCGTTACCACCGGAGCAGGGCTGTATGCGCCCATACCGCCGGTATTAGGGCCTTTGTCGTCATCCAGCAGGCGTTTATGGTCTTGGCTGGTTGCCATCGGTAAAACATGATTGCCGTCCACCATAACGATAAAGCTCGCTTCCTCGCCTTGCAGGAAATCTTCAATCACGACGCGCGCGCCTGCATTGCCCATTTTATTGCCCAACAACATATCGTCGATAGCGGCATGGGCTTCATCCAAAGTCATGGCGACAATCACGCCTTTACCGGCAGCCAAGCCATCCGCCTTAATAACAATTGGCGCACCTTTTTGGTTGACGTAATCATGTGCCGCATCGGCATTTTCAAAGGTTTGGTATTGCGCGGTTGGAATCTTATATTTTGCCATAAATGCTTTAGCAAAATCTTTTGAGCTCTCCAGCTGGGCCGCGTATTGAGTCGGGCCAAAAATCTTCAACCCGGCAGCACGGAAATCATTCACCACACCGGCAGCCAAAGGCGCTTCAGGGCCGACTACGGTAAAGGCAATATTTTCATTACGGCAAAAATCAATCAAATCTTGATGTGCTGTCAACGCTATATTCTGTAGTTTAGGCTCAATTGCCGTTCCGGCATTACCAGGTGCAACAAAGACAGTTTTTACCTTAGACGACTGCGCCAATTTCCAAGCCAGTGCGTGTTCACGTCCACCATTACCAATAACGAGCAATTTCATACCGTCTCCTTGAAGAATAGATGTTGTAAATAAAATTCAATCGATGGAATATTGTTCCATCTTGCATAGCTGTTTCAAATTAAGAATAATATTGCACCAAGACAACCATACTCTAATTTCAAACAACGAAA
>NZ_JBQCWY010000018.1:0-19601 GCF_051956955.1 Neisseria sp. P0021.S005
CGTGATGGTGGAAGCCAAGCAGGCAGACTGGGCGAAAAAAGGCGCAGAAAAAATTGCCGCGGCCATTCAAGGTCAAAAGTAACAGTGTGTTTGATTTTGAATTGAACTAAATAAAAGGCCGTCTGTTATAAAAGGCCGTCTGTTGTTCAGACGGCCTTTGTGTTTCATTAGAAGCTTAGTTGCTCAAGACATCAACGCCTTTAGGAGGGGTAAATTTGAACATACCGCTGGAAAGGTTAGGCTTGGTGTTCAAGCCGCTGAAGCTGATGCTGGTTTGGTTGCCGAAGCTGTCTTTCAGCTGCATGGCGGCGAGGTTGTCGCCTTTGAAGCCGATGCGGATGTATTGATAGCCGGCGTTGTTTTTCTTAGGTGTAGCCAAAACGTAGTCGATACCGTTGGCAGAACCGTCTTCTTTCAGCGTGTAGCTGCTGTCCAATGCCGTTTTGTTGGAGAGGATGGCGGCAGGGCTGTCGCCGATGGTTTGGTCTTGTGAGGACTTGGTTACTTGTGCCAAATCTACGTCATAGAGCCAAATGGTTTTGCCGTCGCCGACGATGGTTTGTTTGTAGGGTTTGGTGTACTCCCATTTGAACAAGCCAGGGCGCAGGATTTTGAATGTACCGTGTGTGGTTTGGGTTTTCTTTTTGCTGTGAACGGTTTGGCTGAAGTTGCCGCTGATACCGTCGGCGTCATTATTGAATTTTTTCAGGGCGTCCACTGCGTCGGCTTGTGCAAAGCCGATAGCTGAAGAAAGCAGCGCGGCAGCGGTCAGGGTGAACAGTCGGGTAGTTTTCATGTTTTGGTTCCTTGTTCGGAGAGATGGGTTCAGTATAGACGTTATGGTGTAACAGACAAGGGGTTGAATGGAGGGTTTAATTTGTGTAAATATGAAAAATCCAATCAAGTGACTGAAATAATTTCATTTCTTCAGATGGCCTGCATTTGGTTTTGACGTTTTTTTAATGAAACGCATAAGGGCTTGGTGTGGTATTTAATGTCATTTTACGGAAAGCTTGAAATTATAGTCTTTCTGTTTGCTTTTTAAAACGGTTATAATATTTGTCTTTTTAAAACAATGGTTTTGTATGTATCTGAATCCTTATCCTTTATTGGAACAGGCTTTGCTGTCGGACAATCCGGATGAAAAGGGAAGGTTGACGCAGACCTTGTTTGCGCAGTTGGGCGAGGCGGAAGGTTTGACGGTTGAGGAGTCGAAACCCGTGGATTGCCGTTTTGCCGGACATCCGTTGCGTCCGCGTTTAGTTGCGCCTTCGGAGGTTACGCCGCGCAAGATGAATACGGTCGAAGGCTATGCGGCCATGTTGCATGCGATTGCGCACATTGAATTTAATGCGATTAATCTGGCTTTGGATGCGGCGTATCGTTTTCGCAATATGCCGTTTCAGTTTGTACGCGATTGGGTAAGGGTGGCGAAAGAAGAAGTGTTTCACTTCGGCTTGATGCGTGGCCGTCTGAACAGCTTGGGCTACGATTACGGCGATTTTGAAGCGCACGGGCATTTGTGGGATATGGCATATAAAACTGCTTACGATCCTTTGTTGCGCATGGCTTTGGTACCGCGGGTGTTGGAAGCGCGCGGTTTGGATGTCACGCCGGGTATTCGTGCAAAAGTGGCACAGCGCGGCGATGTGGAAACCTGCGATGTGTTGGATATTATTTATCGCGATGAAGTAGGGCATGTCGCCATCGGCAATCATTGGTATCAGCATCTTTGCCGTGAGCGCGGTTTGGAACCGGTTGCCTTGTTCCGCAGCCTGATTGCGCGTTACGATATGTTTATCTTCCGCGGTTACGTCAATATCGAAGCACGGGAACGCGCGGGATTCAGCCGTTTTGAGTTGGATATGTTGGAAGATTTTGAGAAAAGTTTGAAACAGGATAAAAAGGCCGTCTGAAACGGTAAAATCATTATGGCACATCATCACGATCATTCGCACGCGCACACGCATACCGCCAACAAGCAGGTATTGCGCATTTCATTTTTCGTTATTATCGGATTTATGCTGGTTGAGGCGGTCGGCGGTTGGCTGACCAACTCTTTGGCCCTGCTTTCCGATGCGGGGCATATGTTCAGCGATGCGTTTTCGCTGGGCGTAGCATTGTCGGCATTCAAACTTGGCGAGAAACAGACCACGCTGCAAAAGACATTCGGTTACAAGCGTTTTGAAATTTTGACGGCGATGTTTAACGGATTATCGCTGGTGTTGATTGCGGCGATGATTTTTTATGAAGCAGTCAAACGATTGTTTTATCCGCCGGAAATTTTGACGGGCGGCATGTTGGTGGTCAGTATCATCGGTTTGCTGGTCAACATCGGCGTCGCCGTTTATATGTTGAAGAATGGCGATACCGAAGAAAACGTCAATATGCGCGGCGCGTATCTGCACGTAATCAGCGATTTGTTCGGCTCGATAGGGGCGATTGTCGCAGCGGTACTGATGATGGCGTATGGCTGGCAATGGGCGGATACGGTTGCCAGCGTATTGGTGGCGGCTTTGGTAGGGTGCAGCGGCTGGAAGCTGTTTAAACAGACTTTGCACATTTTGATGGAAGGCGCGCCGGAAAACATCCATACCGATGAGTTGCTCAGCGTTATCCGCAATATGGAGGGCGTAAAATCCGTTCACGACTTGCATGTTTGGACGATTACCAGCAATATCCACGTTTTATCCTGCCATATTGTCGTAGATGGCAACATGACGGTTGCAGAGTCCGAACAAATCGCCTACCGCATCGAACATGAATTGGCGCATCATAACATCGGGCATTGTACGATTCAGATTGAAAGCGAACAGCATCCGCATAAAGATGAAGTTTTGTGTTCGCAGGAAATGCACGAACACCATCACCATTAACCATATTCAGGCCGTCTGAAACTTGTTGGATTGTTCAGACGGCCTTCTAAAATCATCAAAGGAATACTTATGACCCAAGCCGTATTATTCGACCTTGACGGCACGCTTGCCGATACCGCACTTGATTTGGGTGGTGCGCTCAACACGGTATTGCGCCGACACGGTTTGCCAGAAAAAAGCATGGATGAAATCCGTCCGCAGGCCAGCCACGGTGCGAGCGGTTTGCTCAAACTTGGTGCAGGCATTACGCCCGACCATCCGGACTATATGCAATGGCGTAAAGAGTTTTTGGATGAATACAGCCGCTGTTATGCCGATCAAACCATTTTGTTCGACGGCGTAAACGAAATGTTGGAAGCCTTAGTTCAACGCGGTATCCAATGGGGCATTATTACCAACAAGCCCATGCGTTTTACCGATGTCCTCGTGCCTAAGCTCGGGTTTGCCGCGCCTCCCGCCGTCATTGTCAGCGGCGATACCTGCGATGAACCCAAGCCCAGCGTGAAGCCTATGTTTTATGCGTGCGAACAGATTGGCGTTGAGGCGCAGCGATGTTTTTATGTCGGCGATGCCGAGCGCGATATGCAGGCAGGCAAAAATGCAGGAATGATAACCGTGCTTGCCGATTGGGGTTATATTTCTGCCGAAGACCAAACCGAAAACTGGTTCGCCGATTTCCGTATTGCCACACCTTTGGATTTGTTGGCAATCTTGCGTTAAAACCCTGTAATAATCCGTTTTCAGACGGCCTGAAACGGCGTAAAATTACACAAATTTGTATTTTTTCAACCGTTTTACACTTGTAAAGAGAAAAATCATGTTCTTCAAGCATATCGAAGCAGCTCCTGCTGATCCGATTTTAGGTTTGGGCGAAGCGTTTAAAGCCGAAACCCGTCCCGAAAAAGTCAATCTCGGTATCGGCGTGTACAAAGACGCATCCGGCGCAACGCCTATTGTCAAAGCCGTCAAAGAGGCTGAAAAACGCCTGTTGGAAAGCGAGACAACTAAAAATTACCTGACCATCGACGGCGTTGCCGATTACAACGAGCAAACCCAAATCCTGTTATTTGGTAAAGACCACGAAATCATTGCCAGCCGTCGCGCCAAAACAGCGCAAAGCCTTGGCGGTACAGGTGCATTGCGCATTGCGGCCGAATTTGTCAAACGCCAGTTGAACGCGCAAACCATCTGGATTTCCAA
Source organism: Neisseria sp. P0021.S005 (assembly GCF_051956955.1). Taxonomy (NCBI): domain Bacteria; kingdom Pseudomonadati; phylum Pseudomonadota; class Betaproteobacteria; order Neisseriales; family Neisseriaceae; genus Neisseria; species Neisseria sp. P0021.S005. Next base: position 4,077 of record NZ_JBQCWY010000018.1, read on the forward strand.
TCCGACTTGGCCTAACCACAACGCCATCGCCAAAGCGGTCGGTATCCAAGACAAACCGTATCGTTACTATGATGCCGCCAAACACGGTTTGGATTGGGATGGCATGATTGAAGACTTGAGCCAAGCGCAAAAAGGCGACATCGTCCTGCTGCACGGCTGCTGCCACAACCCTACCGGCATCGACCCTACGCCCGAACAATGGGAAACTTTGGCAAAACTTTCTGCCGAAAAAGGCTGGTTGCCACTGTTTGACTTTGCCTACCAAGGCTTCGGCAATGGCTTGGAAGAAGATGCCTACGGCTTGCGCGTGTTCTTGAAACACAATACAGAATTGCTGATTGCCAGTTCTTATTCCAAAAACTTCGGTATGTACAACGAGCGCGTCGGCGCGTTCACTTTGGTGGCCGAAGATGAAGAAACTGCAGCCCGCGCCCACAGCCAAGTCAAAACCATCATCCGTACCTTGTATTCCAACCCAGCTTCACACGGTGCGAACACCATTGCGCTGGTGTTGAAAAATGATGATTTGAAAGCACAATGGATTGCCGAACTTGATGAAATGCGCGGCCGCATCAAAGCCATGCGCCAAAAATTTGTTGAGTTGCTCAAGGCCAAAGGTGCAACCCAAGACTTTGATTTCATTATCGAACAAAACGGTATGTTCTCTTTCAGCGGCTTGACTCCCGAACAAGTTGACCGTTTGAAAAACGAGTTTGCCATTTATGCCGTCCGTTCCGGCCGCATTAATGTTGCAGGCATTACCGATGACAATATCGACTACCTGTGCGAAAGTATTGTGAAAGTCTTGTAATTGTCGAATTAAAGGCAAAGGCCGTCTGAATCATTCAGACGGCCTTTATTTTTGACTGTGGAAACTTATCCGGCAACTATGTTCATTCCCCAATAAATCATGGCATAGCGCAGCAGTTTGCCTGCAATCAGAATGATGGCGCAATGCAAAGCATTAAGCCTGAGCCAGCCTGTGGCAAGGGGGAGGGCATCGCCGATAATCGGCAACCATGCAAATAATAGCGGCCAAATTCCCCATCTTTGTATACGCGCCAATACTTTTTCAGACGGCCTTTTCTTGGCCGGAAACATTCTGCCCATGTAATACGAAACCATACTGCCCAAGCCATTCGCCAAACCGGCACACAAACATGCGCCGAGGGCATGTTGCGGATATTGGTACACAAATGCGGCGTATGCCGCCTCGGATGTACCCGGAAGTAGTGTGGCTGAAGTGAAGGCAGAAGCAATCAGGGCAAGGTAAGCGTAAAGAGGTGGCATGTTTTGAGTTACATCAAGTGATATTGTAAAAAAGAAATAATAGGCTTAGTAAGAGGATTATGCCTTTATTTTTTAATCTAATAAAAGATAAATCCAATATTATTGAAATTTTTAAAATTAAACGTCTGAAGGATAATGTAGTCGGCTGTTAGAAAATAGTTTTCAAAGTGACGGATTATCAGTATGATACGGGCGGCTGTTAATGGGTGTTAAGTTTAATGAACTGATTTAAGCTCATTTTTCCAGCAAATCTTAACAAAACGAAAGGCAAATCATGTCTGCGCATTCACAACAAAATCATACTCCTGCGCTGGTTGTCCTAACCACACTCTTTTTCATGATGGGTTTCATTACCTGCATGAATGATATTTTGATTCCGCATTTGAAAGATATTTTCGACCTAACTTATGTTCAGGCGATGCTGATTCAATTCTGTTTCTTTACCGCTTATGCGATTATGTCGATCCCGATGGGCTATTTGGTCGGCAAAATCGGCTATAAAAACGGCGTGATTAGCGGCTTCGTATTGACTGCCATCGGCTGTCTACTCTTTTATCCTGCTGCTGGCAGTCATTCTTATGCAACTTTTTTGGGTGCATTGTTTATTTTGGCTTCAGGTGTAACACTGTTGCAAGTGGCGGGTAACCCTTATGTGACTTTGCTGTCCAAACCGGGTAAAGAATCTGCAACACTGACTTTGGTTCAGGCATTTAACTCTTTGGGTACGACCATTGCTCCGCAAATCGGCGCATTCCTGATTTTGGCTGATGCGACACAAACTGTCAGCAAAGCCGAGCAAATTTCTTCTGTTCAAATTCCATATTTAGGTTTGGCCGGTCTGCTGATTATTTTGGCTGTATTCGTCAAAATGATTCGTCTGCCTGACGCAAACAAAATTGCTGAAGAAGAGAGCGAACACAACCATGATGGCAAACACAGCGTATGGCAATACCGTCATTTGGTTTTTGGTGCGGCCGGTATTTTCTGTTATGTCGGTGCGGAAGTATCCATCGGTTCTTTATTGGTCAGCGTGTTGGGCTATCTGAAAGGTTTGGACCACGCATCTGCCGCGAAATATTTGTCGTTCTACTGGGGCGGCGCGATGGTCGGCCGTTTCTTAGGCTCTGCCATCATGGCGAAAATTGCGCCTAACCGCTATTTGGCATTTAACGCTACTGCTGCTGTTGCCTTGTTGGGCGTTGCTATGTTGGCAGGTAAAGCCAGTGCGGATATTGCGATGTGGGCATTGTTGGCTATCGGCTTCTTCAACTCCATCATGTTCCCAACCATTTTCTCTTTGGCAACCAAAGGTCTGGGTCGATTTACCAGCAGCGCTTCCGGCGTATTGTGTACTGCGATTGTCGGCGGTGCGGTTGTGCCTGTGGTACAAGGTTGGGCTGCAGATACTTACGGCCTGATGATTTCTTTCGTTGTATCGGCGATTTGTTATGTATACATCGTCTTCTTTGCTATAAAAGGCTATAAAGCTGACGAATAATCCATCATGATAAAAGGCCGTCTGAAACCTTATGGGATTTCAGACGGCCTTTTTACTTTGTGGCATAATGATTTAAATGACAGGAGGAAAAAATGGCCAAAATCATTTTGCTGCATGGCTTGCACATGCATTCATGGGTAATGAAACCGCTGGCGTATTTGCTGGAACAAGAAGGTTTTGAAGTTGCGCTGTTCGATTATTACAGTGTTTTGCATTCGATGAACCGACATGTTGAAGATTTGGCGCGATGGATTGATGAGAACCATGCTGATGAAACACTGCACTTTGTCGGCCATAGTTTGGGCGGGTTGGTCTTACGCAATTTTGCGGCTGCATATCCGAATAAAGTCAGCGGCCGTATCGTTACTATGGGTACGCCGCACCAAGGCAGCCGGGCTGCGCAACGTGTGCTCAATTTGGGTTTGCAAAAGCCGGTATTGGGCGGCTCGTATAAAGGCGCTTTGGACGGCAGTATGCCTGAATTGCCAGAATGCGTTGAGTTGGGCAGTATCGCCGGCAATAAACCGTATGGGCTGGGCCGTGTTTTAGGTTTGCATGGTGAACATGATGGTACGGTTTTGGTCAGCGAAACGCATTGTCCGAATATGCGTGATCATGTCGTTTTGCCTGTCAGCCATAGCGGTATGTTGTTTAACCGTAAAACGGTCGAGCAAGTGGTGGCATTTTTGCATGATGGACGTTTTAAAAAGCAATAAAATTTCATTTATTCTAATTTAAAAGTATTTAATGTTAATAATTTAATATATTTTAAAGAAAGTGTCGCAGTTTTACTGGAGCTGTTTTTATAAAATAACAGGCAGGCCGTCTGAGAATCGGGTTTCAGACGGCCTGTTATGCTAAAATCTGTTAAGTACTTATTTAAAAGGCAAAGAACAATGTTTGCTTTCAAATCCTTACTTAATATGCCGCGCTTTGAGGCCATTGCGGTGGCCTTAGCTTTGGTGGCAGCAATGGGTTATACGATTATTTCGCTTGAATGGCTGCCGCATATGTCGATTGTGACGGCGATCGTGGTCTTGCTTTTGTACGGTTTGATGCGTGGCTTGAAATATCAAGACATGCAAAACGGTATGATCGGCGCGGTCGGGCAGGGCATGGGCGCGATTTATCTGTTTTTCTTTATCGGCCTGATGGTCAGCGCGCTGATGATGAGTGGTGCGATTCCGACGCTGATGTATTACGGTTTCGGATTGATTTCGCCGACTTATTTTTATTTCTCGGCGTTTGCGCTTTGCTCGGTCATCGGTATTTCCATCGGCAGTAGTTTGACGACTTGTGCAACTGTCGGCGTGGCATTTATGGGTATGGCGGCTGCGTTTCATGCCGATATGGCGATGACGGCAGGTGCGATTGTGTCGGGTGCGTTCTTTGGCGATAAAATGTCGCCGCTTTCCGATACGACCGGTATTTCCGCTTCGATTGTCGGCATTGATTTGTTCGAACACATCAAAAACATGATGTACACCACTGTGCCTGCGTGGTTGATCAGTGCAGCATTGATGTTGTGGCTCTTGCCTAATGTTGCCGCGCATGATATGAACAGCGTCGAAGCTTTCCGCGCGCAATTGGAAGCAACCGGTTTGGTGCATGCCTATTCGCTGATTCCGTTTGCCTTGCTGGTTGTCCTCGCCCTGATGCGCGTCAATGCCATTGTGGCCATGTTGTTTACCGTTGTGGTGGCGCTGATTGTGACTTACTTCCATAGTACGCCTGATTTGAAACAGCTGGGCGCGTGGTTTTACGGCGGATACAAACTCGAAGGCGAAGCATTTAAAGACATTGCCCGTTTGATTTCTCGCGGCGGCTTGGAAAGCATGTTCTTTACGCAAACTATTGTGATACTCGGCATGAGCTTGGGCGGCCTGTTGTTTAGCATCGGTGTGATTCCGTCTTTGTTGGAGGCCATTCGTGCGTTCCTGACCAATGCCGGACGCGCTACTTTCAGCGTGGCCATGACATCGGTTGGTGTTAACTTCCTGATTGGCGAGCAATATTTGAGTATTCTGCTTTCCGGCGAAACCTTTAAGCCGGTTTATGACAAGCTTGGTCTGCATTCGCGCAACCTTGCCCGTACGCTTGAAGATGCGGGTACTGTCATCAACCCGTTGGTGCCTTGGAGCGTCTGCGGCGTATTTATCAGCCATGCCTTGGGTGTGCCCGTTTGGGAATATCTGCCTTACGCCTTCTTCTGCTACTTGAGCTTGGCTCTGACGCTGGTGTTTGGCTGGACAGGACTGACTTTGAGTAAGAAGTAAACAGCATTTAAAATAGCAATGCTTTTATAAAACAAGGCCGTCTGAAAACAACTTCAGACGGCCTTGTTTACTTAAAGTAGCCGTATCAACATGATTTCACTATAATTGCTGCGCCAATAAAAAAATAATCCAAACAATGAACAAACAAATCCGCCAAGAAATTTTCGAGCGTTTCCGCGCTGCCAATCCTCATCCGACTACCGAGTTGAATTTCAGCTCGCCATTTGAGCTGCTTATCGCCGTTTTATTGTCTGCACAAGCAACTGATGTCGGCGTGAACAAAGCGACTGCCAAACTCTTTCCCGTTGCCAATACGCCGCAAGCTATGTTGGATTTGGGGCTGGACGGCGTGATGGAATACACCAAAACCATAGGCCTCTACAAAACCAAGTCCAAACACATCATGCAGACTTGCCGTATTTTGCTGGAGAAATATAACGGTGAAGTACCTGCCGACCGAGAGGCTTTGGAATCTTTGCCCGGTGTTGGCCGTAAAACAGCCAATGTGGTGTTGAATACTGCATTCGGGCAACCTGTTATGGCGGTCGATACCCATATTTTCCGTGTGGCCAACCGCACCAAAATCGCGCCGGGCAAGGATGTGCGTGAAGTTGAAGACAAGCTGATGCGCTTTATTCCCAAAGAATTTTTGATGGATGCCCATCACTGGTTGATTTTGCATGGCCGCTATACGTGTAAGGCTTTGAAACCGCAATGCAGCAAATGTTTGATTAACGATTTGTGCGAATATCCGGCAAAAATGTAAATAAAAAAACATAAAAAAGGCCGTCTGAATTTCAGACGGCCTTTGATTTGGCTACGATTAGTCGGCAACTGCCATCAGGCTGGCGTTACCACCGGCAGCGGTAGTATTGATACTGCAAGAGATTTCTTCAAATACTTGCAGGATATCCAGACCTTGTTCAGAAGGCAGGATGCGGATGAGCGCACCGTCGCGGCCGGCCAACTCTTGTTTGCGCTCGCTGCTCAAAGGCTCGATAGCGGCAACATGGCTGATGCCTGCGTTTTCGGGTTTGCTGTTGACTTGCAACAAACCGTCCAAATCGGCTGAGTAGGAAGCCAGTGGGCTGTTTGGCTCAACAACGGTTTGGATGCCTGCGGCTGCCAGCTCGGTCAGGGCAGAGAAGGCTTGCAGCAGATTGCCGCCATGTACCCAAACACGTTCTGGAGAGCGCCAGCTCAATGAGTTGCGTTCGCCGGTCGGGCCGACCAATACGGTTTCGGCTTTGCGCAGGGTACGGACGCGTGCGTGACCCAAAGCTGCGGCTGCGGCTTTTTTCTCTTCTGCGTTAAACGGCAGTTTGTGAACCAGGGTTTCCAAACGTTTGAGCGCGTCTTCGTCTGCTTGGCCGATTCGGCTGAGGGTTGGGGCAACCCATTCAGGAGTACGAACCAGGCGTTGCAGATAGAATGAACCGCCTGCTTTTGGACCGGTACCGGACAAGCCGTGACCGCCGAAAGGTTGTACGCCGACAACAGCACCAACGATGTTGCGGTTAACGTAGATGTTACCAGCTTCGATGCGGTCGCGGATATGGTCAACAGTGCCTTCGATACGGCTGTGTACACCGCTGGTCAGAGCATAGCCTTTGGCGTTGATTTGGTCAATGAGTTGATCCAATTCGCTGGCGCGGTAGCGGACAACGTGCAGTACAGGACCGAACACTTCGCGTTGCAACTCGTTCAGGTTATTCAATTCAAACAGGATTGGACGAACGAAGGTAGAGTTGTTGTCATCAACGTCGGCGGCAGTTTTGATTTCGTGGTAAGCCTTTGCTACGCCTTTCATTTTGTTGATGTGGGCCAACAGGTTTTGTTGGGCTTCAGCATCGATGACAGGGCCAATGTCTGTGGTCAGTTGGGTCGGTTTGCCGACAACCAATTCGTCCATTGCACCTTTGATGATGTTGACCATTTTATCGGCAACATCTTCTTGAACACACAAGATACGCAGGGCGGAACAACGTTGGCCCGCGCTGTCGAAGGCAGAATTCAATACGTCGAGGCAGACTTGTTCCGGCAGGGCGGTAGAGTCCACGATCATCGCGTTTTGACCGCCGGTCTCGGCAATCAGGACAGGGCTGTCGTCGCGTTTGGACAGGGCTTTGTTGATCAGGCGCGCTACTTCGGTAGAACCGGTAAAGATCACGCCGCCGATGCGGGCATCGCCGGTCAGGGCAGAGCCGACATCGCCTGCGCCGAGTACGAGTTGCAGTGCAGAAGTCGGAATACCGGCTTGATGCATCAGGGAAACGGCGTAAGTAGCAATCAGGCTGGTTTGTTCGGCAGGTTTGGCAATAACGGTGTTACCGGCTGCCAATGCAGAAACCACTTCGCCGGTAAAGATGGCCAATGGGAAGTTCCATGGACTGATGGCAACGATTGCGCCGACGGCTTTGGCATCTTTAGGCAGGGTGTTCTCAGCTTCGTTGGCATAGTAGCGGCAGAAGTCAACGGCTTCGCGTACTTCGGCAACGGCGTTGTTCAGGGTTTTACCGGCTTCGCGGACGGCCAGCATCATCAATGCAGGCGTGTGTTGTTCCAACAAATCGGCAAAACGGCGCAGGCAGTTGGCGCGTTCTGAAGCAGGTTTGGCGCTCCACTCAGGCAGGGCGGCAACGGCTGCACCAATAGCTTCTTGAGCCAATGCCGCATCGGCAAAGCTGACAGTGCCGACAACATCGTTGTGGTCTGCAGGGTTGCGGACGGGTTGCGCTTCGCCCACGTTACGCGCTTCGCCATTAACGATAGACGCGGCGTGGAAGTCTTCGGAAGAAGCTTGGTTGAGTTTTTCTTGCAGGTTTTGCAATACGTTTTCGTTGCTGAAATCGACGCCTTGGGAGTTCAGACGGCCTTTGCCATACAAATCGCGCGGCAGAGGCAATGCCGGATGCAGGTGGATGCCTTGTTCGGCGATGGTGTCGAACGGGCTCTTAATCAGGCGGTCGATGCTGATGTTTTCGTCAACGATTTGGTTCACGAAAGAAGAGTTCGCCCCGTTTTCCAACAGACGGCGTACCAAGTAGGCAAGCAGGGTTTCGTGTGTGCCGACCGGGGCATACACGCGTACGCGACGGCCTAAGTTTTGCGGGCCGACCACTTGGTCGTACAGGGTTTCGCCCATGCCGTGCAGACATTGGTGTTCAAAGTCTTTGCCTTTACCCATTTGGTAGATTGCGCCCAAAGTGTAGGCGTTGTGGGTGGCAAATTGTGGGAACACGGCATCTTGCGCATCCAAGAGTTTGCGTGCGCAGGCGAGATAGGAGATGTCGGTATGGACTTTACGGGTGTAAGTCGGATAGCCTTCCATGCCGTCTACTTGAGCCCATTTCACTTCGCTGTCCCAGTATGCACCTTTAACCAAACGGATCATCAGTTTTTGGTTGTTGCGGCGTGCCAGGTCGATCAGATAGTCGATAACGAACGGGCAACGTTTTTGGTAGGCTTGAACAACGAAACCGATACCTTTGTAGCCGGCCAAGTCAGGATCGGAAACCAAAGCTTCCATCAAGTCCAAAGACAATTCGAGACGGTTGGCTTCTTCGGCATCGATGTTGATACCGATATCGTATTTTTTACCCAAAAGGAACAATTCTTTCAGGCGTGGCAACAATTCGCTCATAACGCGTTCGTGTTGGGCGCGTGAATAGCGTGGGTGGATGGCGGAAAGTTTAACGGAGATACCGTTGCCTTCGTAAACGCCTTGGCCTGCGGCATCTTTACCGATGGCGTGAATGGCTTGAACGTAGTCGTTGTAGTAGCGGTTGGCATCTTCTTCGGTGTATGCGGCTTCACCCAACATATCAAAAGAGAAGCGGTAACCCATTTTCTCGCGCTCTTTACCGTTTTGCAGCGCTTCTTCAATGGTTTGGCCGGTTACGAACTGTTTGCCCAACAGGCGCATGGCGTAGTTCACACCTTGACGGATCAGAGGTGCGCCACCTTTGCTGATCAGACGGCTTAATGCGGAACTCATCTGTTTGTCGTTTGTCGCGGTCAGTTTGCCGGTAATCAGCAGACCCCATGCAGCCGCGTTAACGAAGAGGGAAGGGCTATTGTTCAAGTGGCTTTTCCAGTTGCCTTCAGAGATTTTGTCGGCAATCAGGCGGTCACGGGTTGCATTATCCGGAATACGCAGCAGGGCTTCGGCCAGACACATCAGTGCAACACCTTCTTCACTGGAGAGAGAGAACTCGTGCATCAAGGCATCTACGCCGCTTGCTTTGGTGCGGCTGGAGCGGACTTGAGTAACCAAACGACGGGCAAGCTCGGAGGCGGCATTGCGTTCTTCGTCGGTCATCTGTGCACGTTGCAACATATCCTGAACGGCCTCGATTTCATCGCGGCGGTAGGCATCAGTTACAGCTTGACGCAGAGGAGTTTGTGTTGGAAAAGCGAAGTTAAACATTATTTATGTTCTCCAAAGGTTTTTTCATGGTTTCAGACGGCCTGAATTAAGACTGCTAAAACAAGCATTCTGAAGGATAGTAATATCGTAATAAAATTATGATGCGGATACAAGATGCATCCGCATAAATTGCTGTTTTTTCTGATAAGGCTCAGATTATTTTGAAACAGTTTATGTCGTAAAGACGGCCTGCACGGAATCATGCAGGCCGTCTGAAAACGTCTTATTTAGAGGCGCGGTATTCTGCGTCTGCTTTTTCGAAACGTTCTTGCAATTCGCGTGAAGGTTTTTTGTCGATCAGGGACACCAAAACAATCACGAGTGTGCAAATGATAAAGCCGGGGACGATTTCATAGACAGTAGCGAAACCTGTTTCTTGTGCGGCCAAAGCAGGTTTTTTGATCCACTCAGCCCAAACTACTACAGTCAGTGCACCTGCAATCATGCCGGAGAGTGCGCCGTAGGCAGTAATGCGTTTCCACAGTACAGACAGGATAACGACCGGGCCGAATGCGGCACCAAAGCCAGCCCATGCGTAAGCTACCAAGCCTAATACTTTGCTTTCAGGATCAGAAGCAATCAGGATGGAAATCACGGCAATCGCCAATACCATCAGACGGCCAATCCATACCAATTCAGCTTGTTGTGCTTTTTTACGCAGGAAGCCTTTATAGAAGTCTTCGGTAATCGCGCTGGAGCAAACCAACAATTGGCAAGACAGGGTAGACATTACGGCGGCGAGAATCGCGCTCAAGATGATACCGGCAATCCAAGGGTTGAAGAGCAGGGTAGCCAAAGCGATGAAGATACGTTCGTGGTTGCCGTTCATTTCATCAACGTGGGCAGGGTTGGCGCCGAAGTAAGCGATACCGAAGTAGCCGACAGCCACGGCACCGGCCATACACAGAACCATCCAGGTCATACCGATACGGCGTGCAGAAACCAGAGATTTAGCGCTTTCAGCAGCCATGAAACGGGCCAAAATGTGTGGTTGGCCGAAATAGCCCAAGCCCCAAGCGGCGGTAGAGATAATGCCGATGAAAGTAGTACCGGCAAACAGGCTGCCGTATTCTTTACCGGTAGAAGCGGCAACTTGTTGGATGGCAGCGTTCATTTGATCAGCACCGCCCAAACCCAAGTACACCATGACAGGAGTCAGTACCAATGCAAAAATCATCAAAGAAGCTTGCAGGGTATCGGTCCAGCTTACTGCCAAGAAACCGCCCAAGAAAGTGTAGGCGATGGTCGCGCCGGCACCCAGCCACATGGCTTGAGTGTAAGACATACCGTGGAACAGGCTTTGGAACAGGGTAGCACCGGCTACGATGCCTGAAGCACAGTAAATAGTGAAGAAGAACAAGATAATCAGTGCGGAAACCACTTTCATCAAGTGACCGCCGGCACCGAAGCGGTGGAAGAAGTAATCAGGAAGCGTCAGTGCGTTGTTGGCGTATTCGGTATGCACGCGCAAACGGCCTGCAACCAAGAGCCAGTTGAGGTATGCACCCACAATCAGACCAATGGCAATCCAAGCTTCATTCAAACCGCTCAGGTAAATGGCACCTGGCAAACCCATCAAAAGCCAACCTGACATATCGGAAGCACCGGCAGACATCGCGGTCACGAACGGACCTAAGCTGCGGCCGCCGAGAATGTAGTCGTCGAAGTTTCGTGTTGAAAAATAGGCGGCGAGGCCGATCAGTAATACGGCGACCAAATAGATCGCGAAAGTGATATACATGGGATTCATGTACTTATTCCTCATCTAACTTTTAAAACGGGTTTGAAATTGCAAGCAATTCATACCCAAACTTTTTTCTAATAAAAATACAGCTTAAAAATCCTGTTTTTTGCGAGAGAGACAGGATAAATTATTTTCAAATACAATAAAATACGAAATTTTAATGCATTAAATTGTAAATAATTTAAACCAGCATACCGTAAAAAGTCGCTTTTGCAAAGCGAAGAACTCAGCCTTTATTCGAAATTGATGCCGCCTTTTGGCTAAGTCATTTAAAAACATAAAAATATATAAATTTTTACCGATGATGACGAAGGAAAGTGTGTGAAACTATCTTTCCTGATGTTTTTTGGGGATTAAAGAGAAAAAGTAATTAAACGACTTGGACTTTCAGACGGCCTTGTGCAGAAACCCCGTATCTGTGTCGGGCAAATACGGGATTTTTAGAAAAAAAGACTACATTAAATAGAAAAATCGTCTTTTAGTAAGTGTTTGTAAGCAAAGAGATAAGAGGCTGCGACAAAGGATGACCCGCCCAGGACGTTGCCTAAGAAAACGGGAATCATATTGTAGAAAAATTGACCCCAGCTGACGTTTGCGCCCGCCCAAATGCCGGCCGGAATGATGAACATATTGGCAACAAAGTGTTGAAAGCCGATTAATACGAAGATCATAACAGGGAACCACATGGCTAAGATTCGTCCTGAAGTATGGCGTGCGCCGAAGTAAAACCAGATGCCCATACACACCATCCAGTTACATGCGATGGCAGAAACGAATGCGCGGCCGAAGTCCATATTGACTTTAGCTTCGGCAATGGCAATGGTTTTCGCTGCGGCCGGTCCTTCGGCAAGGCCAACGTAGTGGCCGAGGAAATAGGCCATGGCAACGGCGCCTGCCAGATTGCCCAAGCTGACAATGAGCCAGTTGCGTACCAGTTTGTAGGTGCTGACACGGCCGGTTAATCTGCCCAAAGCCATAATCATCATATTGCCTGTTGCCAACTCGCCGCCGCCGATTAAGATACAAATCAGTGCGATAGGGAACACGGATGCGCCCAACAGGGCGGCCAGACCGTTCCATTCGGCAGGAATGCCGCTGATGACGCGCAGGCAGGCAAGATAACCGAAGCCGACATAACCGCCGCCCAAGAAACTCAAAATCACCAACATCTTGATGCTGAATTCAGATTTGGCGCAACTTTTGCCGATGGCGTCCTGCAAAATTTCATGAGGGAACAGGTCTCGTGTGTCCATGAAGTTTCCTTAAGGTTAATATAAGAATAAAAATATCTTTCTTTATCATGCGGATGGCGAGTTTGCCTGAGAATATGGCAAACAGGAAATAACGGCTGATTGTAAGGATAGAAGCGTAGGTTATATATTGGCAGCCGATGTGTGAAAGGCCGTCTGAAAGCAATACTTTCAGACGGCCTTTAGATGGGGGAATGGGAATTATAAGCGCGTTACGCTTAAAACGCCTTTGATGTCGCCCAAGCTGGCTAATACGCGCGGCAGGTCGTTGACTTGGCGGACTTCAAGGGTAAAGCGCATACTGGCTTCCAAATCGCGCGATTGGGTTTGCACCGCGGTAACGTTGAGTTTATGACGCGCCAGCGCATCCGAAACGTCGCGCAGCAAACCGGAGCGGTCTTGAGCGCGGATTTCGACATCGACGGCAAATACTTGTCCTTCTTGCAAGGCTGCCCAGCTTGCATTCAACACTTTTTCCGGAGCCTGCTCGGCGAGGTGGCGGAAAGAAGGGCAGGTGCAGCGATGGACGGAAATACCGCGGTCGCGTGTAACGAAACCGATAATGTCGTCAGGAGGTGCTGGTTTGCAGCATTTGGCAAGCGTGGTCATCAGGCCGTCTTCGCCGTCAATCAAAATGCCATTTTTGCCGCCTTTTTTGATTTTGGACTGCTTGACGATATTGGTTTCATCAATCGGCACGGGAGGCGGTTCATTCAGCGCGCCGCAGGCTTTGTGGATGGCGCGGTTGGAAACTTCGCCCTGACCGATGGCCGTATAGAGTTCGTCGGTTTTTTTGAAGCCGAGTTTTTCCGCCAATGCTTGCAGATTGGGTTTTGGGAAGATTTTTGACAACTGTTTGTCCAATTGGGCGCGGCCTTCTTCGCGCACGGTATCTGCATTTTGCTGGCGGATATAGGCACGGATTTTGCTGATGGCGCGGTTGGATTTGACCCAGCCTTCGTAGAGCCAGTTGACGGAAGGATTTCCCTCTTTGGCGGTAATGATTTCAACGCGTTGTCCGTTTTCCAACGGCGTTGACAGCGGCACGATTTGTCCTTCGACTTTTGCGCCGCGGCAACGGTCGCCTACGCTGCTGTGCAGGGCATAGGCAAAGTCGATGGGGGTGGCGCCCGTAGGCAGGGAGAGGACTTTGCCGTGCGGAGTCAAAACATAAATCGTGTCGTTGAACAGCTCGGTTTTGAAAGCGGCGGCAAGGTCTTCTTTGCCGCTTTCGGCCATGTTTTCGCGCCAGTCCAAGAGTTGGCGCAACCAAGCGATTTTCTGTTCATAGGCGGAATCACCCTTGCCACCTTCTTTATAACGCCAGTGGGCGGCAACACCGAATTCGTTGAATTGGTGCATGTCGAAGGTGCGGATTTGGACTTCCACACCTTTGTCTTCCGGGCCGACGATGACAGTGTGCAAACTTTTATAGCCGTTGCCTTTTGGGTTGGCGATATAGTCGTCGAACTCGCCCGGAATCGGCTGCCAGAGGCTGTGGACAATGCCCAAGGTGGTGTAACACTCGGGAATGGTGTCCACCAAAATCCGTACGGCACGGATGTCGAACAGGCCGTCGAAAGTGAGCTTTTTCTTCACCATTTTTTTGTAAATGGAGTAGATGTGCTTCGGTCTTCCGGCAACTTCAAAATGAATATTGTATTTTTTCAGTTCCGTACGCAGGATATTGAGGAAGTTTTCGATGTATTCGAGGCGCTCGGTGCGTTTTTCGTCCAAAAGTAGGGCGATTTCGCGGTATTTTTCCGGCTCTTGATGACGGAAGCCCAAGTCTTCGAGCTGCCATTTGAGTTGCCACACGCCCAAGCGGTTGGCGAGCGGGGCAAAAATGTCGAGGGTTTCTTTGGCAACGGCGCGTTTTTCAGGATTGTCGGGAACGTTGCTTAAGAATTGCAGGGTGCGCGTGCGCATCGCCAGTTTGATCAGGACGACGCGGATGTCGGTAACCATCGCCAACAGCATTTTGCGCATGGTTTCGGCTTGTTGGCTGCGTTCTTCCGGCGTGGCAAGGCTATCCACGCGGGCGAATTGGGTCAGTTTTTGTACTTCGTCTACGCCTTTGACCAGCTCGCAAACGGTGCTGTTGCAGCGTTCGGCAACCAATTCTTGCCAAGTGGGAACGTATTTGCCGATGTCGGACAAAATCGTAGCCGCCACGGCATCGGGCAATAAGTCGAGTTCGCTGACGATTTGCATCGAGCCGAGGAAATGTTCCATTAAAGGCTCGCCGTAAGTCGTTAGGGCATCGGCGGGATAATGTTCTTTAGCCAGGTCAAAGGCCGTCTGAATCAGGTTTTTATCGGGATCAGGCAGCGCGGCAACATAGCTGTCGAACCATGCGAGGAGGCCTTCCAGCGTTACGCTCGATGTTTGGGGCGTTTGGCGAATAGTGGTCATGGCGTGCGTTTTTTTCTTTTTGATAAAAACGTTGCCATTGTAACAGTTTATTGCCGGCAGCCCTAGATTTGTATGCGAAGGTGGCACTATGTTTCAGGAAGCCTTGTTTCAGACGGCCTTGGGTGTTATGGTTAACCGTTTTGAAATTTTAAGGAGTATTTTGATGAAACTGTATATTTACGACCATTGCCCGTTTTGCGTTCGTGCAAGGATGATTTTCGGCTTGCGCGATGTGGCGGTGGAAGAGGTCGTCTTAGCAAACGATGATGAAGCTACGCCGATTGGCATGATTGGTTCAAAACAAGTGCCGATTTTGCAAAAAGAAGACGGTTCGTTTATGGGCGAGAGTTTGGATATTGTCCGTTACATCGATCAAGGCCGTCTGAAAGAAGAAGTTCGTCCAGAAGTACAGGCTTGGTTGGACAAAGTGGGTGAATACAATAACAAATTGGTACAGCCGCGCATGGTCAAAATCGGCCTGCCCGAATTTGAGACTGATGAAGCGAAAAAATACTTTATCGACAAAAAAGAGAAAAGTATCGGCAATTTCGAGACTAATCTGAACAAAACGGCGCAATATCTGGAGCGTCTGCATCAAGACTTGGCAGAACTGGAAGCGCTGG
>NZ_JBQCWY010000019.1:0-18409 GCF_051956955.1 Neisseria sp. P0021.S005
CTAAAAAAACCGGCGATGAGGCGCGCCGTCTTTCCGACTTGAGCGAAGACATCGGCATCCGCTTCCAATATCCCAATTCCAACCGCGTCTATATCCCGGGCAGCCGCGCCGACATCCGCGTGCCTTTACGCGAAATCCGTCAAGACGACACCTACACAGCACAAGGTACGGAAACCAATCCACCGATTCCGGTGTACGACACCAGCGGCGCATACGGCGATCCGGCGGCACACATCGACTTGAAACAAGGTTTGCCGCACGTCCGCACTGCATGGCTGGACGAACGCGGCGATACCGAAATCCTGCCCAAGCTTTCCAGCGAATACGGCACTGAACGCGCGCACGATCCGAAAACCGCCCATCTGCGTTTCAACCAAATTACCCACCCGCGCCGCGCCAAAGCAGGCCGCAACGTAACCCAGCTTCACTACGCCCGCCAAGGCATCATTACGCCGGAAATGGAGTTTGTCGCCATACGCGAACGCATGAAGCTGGACGAGCTTTTCAGACGGCCTGAATACGCCAAGCTCTTGAAACAACACGCAGGGCAAAGTTTCGGCGCGAATATCCCGACCCATCCCGACCAAATCACGCCCGAATTCGTGTGTCAAGAAATCGCCGCCGGACGCGCGATCATCCCTGCCAACATCAACCATCCCGAACTCGAACCGATGATTATCGGCCGCAACTTCCGCGTCAAAATCAACGGCAACTTGGGCAACTCCGCCGTAACCTCCAGCCTGACCGAAGAAGTCGAAAAAATGGTGTGGTCGCTGCGTTGGGGCGCGGACACGATTATGGATTTGTCTACCGGCGCACATATCCACGAAACACGCGAATGGATTATCCGCAACGCGCCCGTCCCCATCGGTACTGTGCCTATTTACCAAGCTTTGGAAAAAACCGGCGGCATCGCCGAAGACCTGACTTGGGATTTGGTGCGCGACACCTTAATCGAGCAGGCAGAACAAGGCGTGGACTATTTCACCCTGCACGCAGGCGTATTGCTACGCTATGTGCCAATGACGGCCGATCGCCTCACAGGCATCGTATCGCGCGGCGGCTCTATCATGGCGAAATGGTGCCTCGCCCATCATCAGGAAAACTTCCTCTACACACATTTCGACGAAATCTGCGAAATCATGAAAGCCTACGACGTATCATTCAGCCTCGGCGACGGTCTGCGCCCCGGCTGCATTGCCGATGCCAACGACGAATCCCAATTCGCCGAGCTGCACACTTTGGGCGAATTGACTGCCAAAGCGTGGAAACACGACGTACAAGTCATGATCGAAGGCCCGGGCCATGTACCGTTGCAACGCGTGAAAGAAAACATGACCGAAGAGTTGCAACACTGCTTTGAAGCGCCTTTCTACACACTCGGCCCGCTCGTTACCGACATCGCCCCCGGCTACGACCACATCACCTCGGGCATAGGCGCGACCAATATCGGCTGGTACGGCACAGCCATGCTCTGCTACGTTACCCCGAAAGAGCATCTCGGCCTGCCCGACAAAGAAGACGTGCGCACCGGCATCATCACCTACAAGCTCGCCGCCCATGCCGCCGACCTCGCCAAAGGCTGGCCGGGCGCACAGTTGCGCGACAACGCCTTAAGCAAAGCGCGTTTCGAGTTCCGCTGGCGCGACCAATTCCGCCTCAGCCTCGACCCCGAACGCGCCGAGAGCTTCCACGACGAAACCCTGCCTGCCGAAGGCGCGAAAATCGCCCACTTCTGCTCAATGTGCGGTCCCAAATTCTGCTCGATGAAAATCACGCAGGAAGTGCGCGACTACGCCGACAAGCAAAAAGCCCAACGGCAGGGCATGGAAGAAAAAGCGATTGAGTTCGTCAAAAAAGGAGCGAAGCTTTACAGTTAAAACGTAAAGCAAGAAAAGGCCGTCTGAAAATGTTTCAGACGGCCTTTTTAGTGAATAGCCTTTAAGCCAAAGCAATACGCACTACGGCCGCTTATTTTTCCACCCTGCGGAAATGGTGCGGACGGAAGCCGAGCGCGACGAGGGAAACGAAGTAGAGGCCGCCGCCCAAGGCAATCAGGACGCAGAGTTGGCCTGCTTTTTTAAAGCCGCCGACGTGTACCCATTCAAACGGCAGATAATATTGCGCCAGCCACAAACCGCCGCCCATGACGACCAAAGAGATGACCATTTTAACCAAAAACGCTGCCCAACATTTACCGGGGCGGTAGATGCCGTGTTTGCGCAAAAGGAAAAACAGCAAACCTGCATTCAGACACGCGCCCAAACCGATAGCAAGGGACAGACCGACGTGTTTGAGCGGCGAAATGAAAGCGAGGTTCATCAACTGTGTGCAAATCAGCGTGAAAATAGCGACCTTAACGGGGGTTTTGATGTTTTGGCGCGCGTAGAAGCCGGGTGCCAATACTTTAATCATAATCAGCCCGATCAAGCCAAAGGAATAAGCAATGAGCGCGTGTTGGGTCATTTGCGCGTCGTGCAGCGTAAATTCACGGTACATGAACAAGGTCGTAACCAACGGGAAAGACAACACGGCAAGGCCGACGGCGGCAGGTAGGGTCAGCAGCATGCACAGGCGCAAACCCCAGTCGAGCAGACCGGAAAATTGCTCGGTATCCTGACTGGCAGCGTGTTTGGACAAGGTAGGCAATAAGATTGTACCGAGTGCCACGCCCAAAACACCGGTTGGCAATTCCATCAGTCGGTCGGCGTAATACATCCATGACACGCTGCCGGACTGCAAAAACGAGGCAAAAATGGTGTTGATAACCAAGGAAATCTGCGCCACGCTCACGCCCAAAATAGCCGGCGCCATCTGTTTCATTACGCGGTTGACCGCTGCGTCTTTAAAGCTGAGTTTGGGCATTTTCAAGAAACCCAGTTTCGCCAACCAAGGCAGTTGGAACACCAGCTGCAACACGCCGCCGACAAATACCGCCCACGCCAAAGCCATAACAGGCGGATCAAAATACGGCACGAAGAACAGGGAAAAGACGATAAAGGAGATGTTCAAAAAAGTCGGCGTAAAGGCGGGAATGCCGAATTTATGATAGGAATTGAGTATTGAGCCGACAAAAGACGACAAAGAAATCAAAAAAATATAAGGAAACGTCACCCGCAGCAAGTCGATGGAGAGCTGAAACTTATCGGCTTCTTTGGCAAAACCGGGCGCAGAAACATAAATCACCCACGGCGCGGCAAGTATGCCCAGCGCAGTAACGATGACCAGCACAAACGACAGCATGCCGGCCACATGACGCACAAACGCCTGCGTGGCTTCGGGCGAGCGGGTTTCTTTGTATTCCGCCAAAATCGGTACGAAGGCTTGGGCAAATGCGCCCTCTGCAAACACTCGCCGCAGCAGGTTGGGCAGTTTAAACGCGACAAAAAACGCATCCGTCGCCATGCCTGCACCAAACGCACGGGCGATAATCGTATCGCGCACAAAGCCTAAAATGCGCGACACCATCGTCAGGCTGCCAACCTTGGCCAATGCTCCCAATAAATTCATGTATTTTCCTTACTTGTCTTTCAGGCCGTCTGAAAATCCGGCTTCTTCCAATACTGCCGCCGCAGCCAATGCCGCCGTATCTTTTTTCAACAGCAGATGCAAGGCGTGAAAATCCTGTTCCAACGCGGCCACGGCTTCAGGGCGGTCATACCAGTCTGCCACGGCCTGTGCCAGTTTTTCAGGGACGGCATCGTGTTGCAGCAGCTCGGGAACGGCGGCTTTACCCAACAGAATATTGGGCAAACCGACATGCGGCACTTTGATTTTGTTTTTCACATACGCATAAGTTAGCGGCGAAATTTTGTAGCTGATAACCATAGGCCGCTTGCACAAGGCCACTTCCAAAGTCGCCGTACCACTGGTGACCAATACCACGTCGGCAGCGGCGCAAACCGTATCCGACTGCTTGTCGGTCAGCGTGATGGGAAGGGCTGCGAACTCAGGCTGCGCCAAAATTTCACTAATGCGTTTGCGCGTTGCGGCCGTCGCCACAGGCAGCAAAAACTGTGCCTTCGGATAACGTTTCAGCAGCAATAAGGCCGTCTGAAAAAACACCGCCGCCATGTAATCGATTTCGCTCACGCGGCTGCCGGGCAAGATGGCAAACACGGGCACGTCCGCAGGCACGCCCAGCTTCTGCCGTGCCGCCGCCCTATCCGCTTCCACCGGCATGGTTTGCGCCATCGGATGGCCGACAAACTCGGCCTTGCCTCCGGCATCGATATAAAGCTGCGGCTCCATCGGAAACAGGCACAACACGCGGTTGACCTGATGCACGATTTTATTGACCCGTTCGCGCCGCCACGCCCAAACCGACGGGCTGACATAATGAATGGTATGAATGCCTGCCTGCTTAAGTTTTTCCGCCACGCCGAGATTGAAGTCCGGCGCATCGATGCCGATAAACACATCCGGCTTGAGGCGGATTAAATCGCTCACCAGCCCTTTGCGGATTTTCAAAATCTGCGGCAGGCGTTTGATGACCTCAACAAAACCGCGCACCGCCAGCTTTTCCTGATCGTACAAACTCTCAAAACCCTCCGCCTTCATGCGCTCGCCGCCGATGCCGGTAAACCGCGCATTCGGACAACGCGCCTTAATGGCACGGATTAAATGTGCACCGAGCAAGTCGCCGGAGGCTTCGCCGACGCTGATGGCGATAAGGGGGGAGGAATTGGAATTCATGTGTTGAGGTTTAAAAGCTAAAAGATTTTGGGGCAGACATTTGCCCGCCTGTTTTCAGACGGCATCGGCAGCAAACAGACAGGAAACCTGCCCCTGCACGGATTTTTGCAATCCAAAGGCCGTCTGAAAAAGTTTCAGACGGCCTTCAATCCATCCATCAACGGATAATGCCGCGTGTGGATTGTGCAAAAAAGTCTTTAAATACCGCCAATTCGCTTTGGGTTTCTGCGCGTTTCAGAATCTCTGCCTTGGCTTCTTCAAACGGAATGCCGCGATGGTAAATGGTTTTATACGCATCTTTGACGGAGGCAATCTGTTCGGCGGTGAAACCGTTGCGGCGCATACCTTCGCTGTTGAGGCCGGCCGGTTCGGCGCGGTAGCCTGCAGCCATGAAGTACGGCGGTACGTCTTTGTGTACGCCGGCGGCAAACGCGGTCATGGCGTAGTCACCGATTTGGCAGAATTGGAACACCAGCGTGTAGCCACCCAAGACGACGTAGTCGCCGATGGTAACGTGACCTGCGAGTGAGGCGTTGTTGGCGAAGATGGTATGGTTGCCGACCACGCAGTCATGGGCGAGGTGGCAGTAGGCCATAATCCAGTTGTCGTCGCCGATACGGGTTTCGCCGATGCCGGTGACCGTGCCGAGGTTGAACGTCGTAAATTCGCGGATGGTGTTGCCGTTGCCGATAATCAGCTTGGTCGGCTCGTCGCGGTATTTTTTGTCCTGCGGAATCTCGCCGAGGCTGGCAAATTGGAAAATGCGGTTGTTCTCACCGATGGTCGTATGGCCGTTGATGACGACGTGCGGACCGATTTCGGTATTCGCACCGATTTGCACATTGGGGCCGATGATGCTGTATGGGCCGACTTTAACGCTGGAGTCGAGTTCGGCTTTAGGGTCGATGACGGCGGTCGGATGGATAAGGGTCATACTGTCTCCTTGCTGTCTGATACAGGTTGCCGTCTGAACGTTTAGACGGCCTGTCCCATTTTTACACCACGCGTTTGGCGCACATAATCACGGCTTCAACGGCAACTTGGCCGTCGACTTTGGCAACGGCGTTGAATTTGCCGATACCGCGTTTGTTGGTCAACAGCTCGACTTCAAAAACCAGTTGGTCGCCGGGGATGACTTGGCGTTTGAAACGGGCGTCGTCGATACCGGCGAAGAAGAAGAATTCGTTTTCTTTGCGGCCTCCTTCGCTGAGGATGGCGAGTGTGCCGCACGCTTGCGCCATGGCTTCGATGATCAGCACGCCGGGCATCACGGGCAGGTCAGGAAAGTGGCCTTGGAACTGCGGCTCGTTCATGGTGACGTTTTTAATCGCAGTCAGGGTTTTCATCGGTTCGAACGCAGTAATGCGGTCGAGTTGCAAAAACGGATAACGGTGTGGGATAAGTTTTTGAATGTCTTTGGCTTCGATCGGGAGTTGTACGTCCATGATGTTCGTCTTTCCTTGTTTGTATTGGGTTTAAACGTATTCGGATGCGGGGCGCGGACTGTTTGCGCCGCCTTTAGGCTTCGTCGCTGTCGGCAAGCTGTTTTTCCAGCGTTTTGAGGCGTTTGTTCATTTCGCTCAAACGGTGGATATAAACGGCATTGCGTGCCCAGTCTTTGTAGCCCGACATCGGGAAAATACCGGCCAGATGCTGGCCGCTTTCGGTAATGCTGTGGGTAACGGATGTACCGCCGCCGATGGTGGTTTTATCGGCGATTTCGATGTGTCCGACCGTGCCGACGCCGCCGCCGATAATGCAATAATTGCCGATGGTGACGCTGCCGGAAATACCGGTCTTGGCGGCGATAACGGTGTGCGAACCGATTTTGCAGTTGTGGCCGATTTGGACTTGGTTGTCGATTTTGGTGCCGTTGCCGACGGTCGTGTCGCTCATTGCGCCGCGGTCGATATTGGTGTTCGAACCGATTTCCACATCATCGCCCAGCGTGACTGCGCCGGTTTGCGGAATTTTAAACCATGAATCGCCGGCAAAGGCCAAGCCGAAACCGTCTGCACCGATGACTGCGCCGCTGTGAATTTCGACACGGTTGCCCAAAGTGCAGCCGTAATAGATGACGGCGTTGGAATGCAGCACGACTTCATCGCCCAACGTGCAATCGTGTTGGACAACGGCATTGGCCAAAATACGGCAGCCTTCGCCTAATACGGAATTCACGCCGATATAGGCATTCGCGCCGATTTCGCAGCTTGCCGGTACTTTGGCGCTTGCCTCGACAACGGCAGTCGGATGTACGCCGCCCTGTGCTTTGACAATCGGCGAGAACAATCGTGCCACTTTGGCAAAATAAAGATAAGGGTCGGCAGCCACAATCAGGTTGCGGCCTGCAAATTCGTCTGCGGCTTTCGGCGACACAATCACTGCGCCTGCCTGGCTGTCGTGTACTTCGGCTTTGTATTTCGGATTGGCCAAAAAGCTGATGTGTTCCGCCTGAGCCTGGTCCAACGGGCGGACGGCGGTAATGGCGATGTCTTCGCCTTTCCATTCGCCGCCGAGTTGGGAAACGATTTGGGACAGGGTGTATGCTTGTGAAGTCATGATAATCTGCCGTCAAGATGTCAGGCCGTCTGAAAGATGCCGGTTTGGGTTTCAGACGGCCTTAGGTTTGTCTGTATGGTTACATTCGCTGCCGAGCAGGGTCAGTGAGCATTTAGGGCTTTAATAACGCTGTCGGTAATGTCGTAGCGGCCGTTGACGTAAATCACGTCCTGCAAGATGAAGTCATAACCTTCGCGTTTGGCTAAATCGACGATAACGCGGTTGGCATTTTGCTGGAGCGCGGCGAATTCTTCATTGCGGCGCAAGTTGTAGTCTTCAGCCAACTCGGTCTGCTGTTTGCGGAATTTTTGTACCAGATTGCGCCATTTTTGGGTCTCCGCTTCCCTTTGGCTGTCGCTGAGTTTGTCGCTACTCAGTTTTTGCTCCAAAGTCTCGCCTTCCTGCTGCAGCTTTTGCAAGGCGGTTTGACGGCTTTTGAACTCTTTTTCCAAAGTCATCTGAATGCTTTGCGCCTGCTTGGATTCCTGATAAACGCGCTCGGTATTGATAAAACCGATTTTCTGCACGCCATCCGCCGCCGCTTGCGGCAACAGCACGAAACCCGGCAGGGCTACGGCGAGGACACGGAGGGTGTCGGCTATTTTACTCATGATAAAAATCCTTGCTTGAAAACAAACGGGCGGTTTGCAATAAGCTTGCCGCCAATCTGCCATGAGGCCGTCTGAAACGGACAAACCCGGTTTCAGACGGCCTAAACATCATCAGAATGTCGTACCGAGTTGAAATTGGAAGCGTTGGATTTCGTCGCCTTCTTTTTTCTTAATCGGATAAGCATAACTGAACTTCATCGGACCCAGCGGAGAGAGCCAGGTCACGGCAGCACCGGCAGAGTAACGCAATTCGTTTTTGAATGTCGATTTGTGCGTTGTGCCTACGCCATACACGTTTTGGAGCGCGCCATTGGTGTAATAAGAATTGCTGCTGCTGTCGTTGTAGGTTTTGTCATCCCACACGCTGCCAGCATCGGCAAACAGGCTCAGACGGACGGTACGAGAGTCTTTAATGCCCGGCATCGGGAAGAGCAACTCTGCGGAAACGTTGGCTTTTTTGTTACCGCCGTAGCTGATTTTCTCGCCGTATTCGTCATAGACTTTCGGGCCCAGCGTACCGCTTTCAAAGCCGCGGACAGAACCTAAGCCGCCACCGTAGAAGTTTTCAAAGAACGGCATGGTTTTGGTTTTACCGTAGCCGTTGCCATAACCGACTTCGCCACCCAGCATCAGCGTGAAATCTTTGCTCAATGGGAAGAACCAGGTTTGGTTGTGGGTCAGGGTGTAGTATTGCAGGTCGCTGCCCGGCAAAGCGATTTCGCCGTTCACGCCGGTCAGGTAACCGCGGGTCGGCCACAAGGCATTGTCGGTTTTGTTGCGACCCCAGCCGATGGTACCTTTGTACAACCAGCCTTTGAAGCTACCCACGCCGCTACCGTCGCCCTTACCGTATTGATTGATAAAGTCGGCATAGCGTTTAGGCGCGCCTTTGTAGGTATTCACGGTCAGACGCTCTGCGGCCAAACCGAAGTTCACACGGTCATATTCGGTAACCGGAATACCGATACGCAAACCGCCGCCGAAAGTTGTGGTTTTATATTGTTTCGCGCTGGAAGAAGCTTTACGCGGGTCGTAAGTCTTACCATAAAGGTCGTAGCCCAAGCTTACGCCGTCAGGTGTGAAGTATGGGTCGGTAAACGACAACGAGCCGTTTACTGTGGTTTTACTGCGGGAAGCGCGCAGTGCAACGGATTTACCCGTACCGAACAGGTTGTCTTGAGCCACACCGGCAGACATCACCAAACCGGTATCCTGAACCCAACCTGCGCTCAAGTCGAGCGATCCGGTAGAACGTTCGGTCAGGCTCATGTTCAGGTCAACTTGGTCGGGCGTATTGGCCACAGGAACCGCATCAAATTGAACGTTGTCGAAGTAGCCCAACAACTCAACGCGCTCTTTAGAACGTTGCAGTTTGGCAGAGTCGTAAGGCGCCGATTCCATTTGACGCAACTCGCGGCGGATGACTTCGTCACGGGTTTTGTTGTTGCCGGTAATGTTGATTTCGTTTACATAGATTTTGCGGCCCGGTTGAACGGTCAGAACAAAATCAACGGTATGCGTTTCGGCATTTGGAATCGGTTGGACATTGATTTCGCTAAATGCGTAACCTGCCTGACCCATGCGGTTTTGGATGGCCTCGAGCGAATTGGACATTTGCGCGCGCTCATACCATTTGCCCGGCTTCATGGTCAGCAGTTTTTCCAAATCTTCTTTCGGCACTTCCAACGTATCGCCTTCGATGCGTACATTGCCCCAACGGAAGCGGTCGCCTTCGCTGACGATTACTTTAATGGTCTGCTTGGTTTTGTCTTCGTTGGTTTGGATGTCGGTATCCAAAATGCGGAAGTTGAAGTAGCCGTTGTTTTGATAGAAATTGGTAACTTTTTCCATGTCCTGAGCAAATTTTTGCTCATTGAACTGGTTGCTCTTGGTAATCCAAGTCCACATGCCGCCTTCGCTCAGGGACATTTGTTTCATCAGACGGCGGTCGGAATAAACTTCGTTGCCTTCAAATGAAATATCGGTAATCTTGGTAGATTTGCCCTCTTCGATGGCAATATCGATAGACACGCGGTTGCGGGCGAGTTTGGTTACGGTCGGAGTGATTTGGACAGACTGTTTGCCACGGCTCAAATACTCTTCTTTCAAACCGGCAACGGCTTGATTCAGCGTTGCTTGGTTGAAGTATTGGGATTGCGCCAAACCAAATGCTTCAAGGTTTTTCTTGATGGCATCGTTTTGCAGCATTTTCGCGCCGGTAATATTGAGCGAGCTGATGGTCGGACGCTCAATCACGGTCAGCAGGACTTGATTGTCCATGGTTTCGACGCGTACATCGTCAAAGAAACCGGTTGCGTAGAGTTTTTTGATGATTTCTTCACTGCGCGCATCATTGAAATTATCACCGACTTTAACGGGCAGGTAGTTGAAGACGGTACTCGGCTCGGTGCGTTGCAGGCCTTCGACGCGGATGTCCTGAATGGTAAAGTCAGCCAATGCCAACGGAGACAGGCTCAATACCATTAAAGCGGAAGCAATCTGGTTCAGTTTCATAAATTATCCAAACAAACGGTTGATGTCATTAAAGAAAGCCACAGCCATCATCAAAAGCATGGCTGCCAGTCCGAAGCGCAGGCCGACTGCCTGTATGCGCTCGCTCAAAGGCTTTCCGCGTATCCATTCGGCGGTATAGAAAACCAGATGTCCGCCGTCTAAAACGGGCACGGGCAAAAGGTTCAACACGCCTAAGCTGATGCTGACCAAGGCCAGAAATTCGAGGTAGCTCTGCAATCCGAGTTTGGCGGACTGTCCGGCGACATCGGCAATGGTCAGGGGGCCGGAAATATGGTTCAAAGAGGCATTGCCCGTAACCAGTTTTCCGAAAAATTTGAGGGTTGTCCACGAATAGTTGACGGTTTTGTTCCAACCCAATTCAAAGGCTTGGGCAACGGAAGGCGTATAACGGTAGCGGATGGTTTTATCCCACTCTTTATCCGCCTGGGCGGCAAGCCCTGCTCTACCCACCAGCACGCCTGCCGACTGCTCGACGCTGTCCGGCCGGATAGCGGTCGCCAGTATTTTACCGTCACGCTCGTAAGTCAGCTCAATTCGTTTACCGGGGCTGGCGCGGAAGAGTTCCGTCCATGCCTGCCAGCTTTCGATGGGCTTCCCATCGGCGGTCAGCAGTTTGTCGTTTTCCTTCAAGCCTGCTTTTTCGGCCGGACTATCAGCCAAGACTTTGCCGATGCGGTTAGTAATTCTAAAAGGCAAAAGGCCGATGTTGCCTTGGCTTTTCGCAACTTTACCTGCTTCAGGCGTGCCGGCGGCATCAATTATGCGGATGGCTTGGGTATTTGAGGCCGTCTGAACAGCAACTTTTACAGGGCCGGCTTCAAGGTTCAACACCATCTCGGTTTGCGCATCGCTCCAGTCTTTAACGGCGATTCCGTTAACCGATACAATTTTATCGCCTGCCTGAAAACCTGCTTTGGCGGCAATACTGCTAGGCTCGACCATGCCGACATAGGGGCGCAACTCGGTCACGCCGAAGGAAAAGCTCAAACCGTAAAGCAAAACGGCCAAAATCAAATTGGTCAAAGGGCCGGCGGCGACAATGGCGATGCGCTTGGCCGGATGCTGCTTGTCAAAGGCGTACGGCAAATCTGCCTCTGCCACCTCGCCTTCGCGCGTATCGACCATTTTAACGTAACCGCCCAGCGGAATCGGGGCAAGACACCACTCGGTATCGCCGCGTTTTCGGGTAAAAAAGGGCTTACCGAAGCCAACGGAAAAGCGCACGACTTTAACGCCGCACCAGCGGGCAACAATATAGTGTCCGAACTCATGCAGGCTGACCAGAATCAGAATGGCGACGATAAAGGCTAAAAAGGTTTGCAAAAAAATCCCCTGAATGGAATGTGATCATCAACGGATAAGGCCGTCTGAAAACCGATTATAAAGGCAGTTGTTCCATTTTGTCTGCCTAAATGCCAAGCGGTTGACGTTTCAGACGGCCTGTCATTGAAGCTTTATTGTTTGCCGATAAAGGCTTCTGCCTGTCTGCGTGTTTGCGCGTCTTGCGCCAACAGGCCTTCGATATCATGATGGCCGTCTGAAAAATTTTGGGCAAGACAGTGGGCAACGACTTTGGCAATATCGGTAAACTTGATGCGTTTATCTAAAAAAGCGGCCACGGCAACTTCGTTGGCAGCGTTCAACACGCAAGGCGCGGCGCCGCCTGCATTCATGGCCTGATAGGCAAGTTTCAGGCATGGGAAACGGTCAAAGTCAGGCTTTTGGAAGGTCAACGCGGACAATGCGCCGAAATCCAGCTCGTCCACGCCGGAATCGATGCGTTCGGGCAGGCCCAAACAATAAGCAATCGGCGTACGCATATCGGGATTACCCAACTGCGCCAATACCGAACCATCGCGATAACGCACCATACTGTGAATCACGGATTGCGGATGAATGACGACTTCCAGTTTTTCCGGCGGACAGTTAAACAGCCAATGCGCCTCAATCAACTCCAAGCCCTTATTCATCATTGACGCGGAATCGACGGAAATTTTTCGCCCCATACTCCAATTCGGATGCTTGACCGCCTGCTCGGGCGTAATGCTGTCAAATGTACTTAAATCGGTGTTAAGGAATGGTCCGCCCGATGCGGTCAGAATAATCGAATTGATACCGTGCTCATTCAGACGGCCTGTGTAATCCCTTGGCAATACTTGGAAGATGGCGTTGTGTTCGCTGTCAATCGGCAAGACGGTAGCGCCGTTTTGGCGGGCGGTTTCCATAAACAATGCGCCGGAAACCACCAGCGTTTCTTTGTTGGCCAGATAAATGGTTTTGCCTTTTTTAGCGGCGGCCAAAGCCGACGGCAAACCGGCCGCGCCGACAATGGCACACATCACGCCGCTGACTTCATCGGCAGAGGCGACATCAATCAGGGCTTGAGCGCCATATAAAACCTGCGTACTGATGCTTTCTTGTTTGAGTTTCTTTTCCAGCTCGGCAGCATGGCCGGCATCGCCGACAACGGCATATTCCGGGCGGAACTGTTTGCATTGCGCTGCCAGCTTGTCCACCTGCCTATGCCCTGCCAGCGCGAACACGCGGAATTTTTCAGGATGGCGGGAGACAACGTCTAAAGTGTTTTCGCCTATGCTGCCGGTACTGCCTAATATGGTCAGAACTTGTTGTGTCATGGTGTGTTCTTTATGTGCTGTGCAAACGGTATTCATCGTGTTTGAAATAAATTTCTTTGCCGTTTCCAATTTTCAGACGGCCTTTTGCCTCCCAGCTGAAAAGGCCGTCTGAAAGAATTACTCAATGCCGTATTCGATGGTAACAACCAGTCGGACTTGCTTGCCGACGGTGCTTTTATCGTAAGAACCGCCGTACTCGTCGTCCTCGCTACTGCCGGTGTCGGCATAGATGTTGAACGAACCTTGCGAAGCAGAACGCATGGCGCCCACTTTGCCGCCGCCGGTTTTGGCAAATTCGGCCGCGCGTTTCTGCGCGTCCTCAGTCGCCTGCGTGATCAAATCACGTTTGATGGTTTCTAAATTGCCCAGCAAATATTGCGGATTGTCGAAGCGGATGAATTCGTTTTGCGCACGGAAATTCAAAATGGCGCGCTGGGCGGCTTGGATTTTGTCCAGTTTTTTGGTGTTGACCACAATATTGAGGTCGCCATCGTAGCCGTTGGGCGTGCGGGTTACGTTGCCCAGTTCGTCGCGGGTTTCATTGAAAACGCGCGACACTTCAGGCAGGCCTACTTTCATTTCAGCCGCCGTAAAGCCTTGCTCACCCAAAAATTTAGACAGCTTCTTGCGTCTTGCCGTCAGTAAATCCAAAACTTCCTGATAGCTCTCGCCGTGCGCATTTACGCCCGTATTCCACGTCGCGCTGTCGGATTGGAAGTTTTTCTCCGCCAAACCTTTTACGGTAATCGTCCCGGGTTGGCGCAGATTCTTAAACTGCACGCCCAAAATAAACGCCGCAGCCATCAATCCCAGTGCCAACAATACGCCCAAGATCGATAAAGATGAAATCTGTTTTTGTTCGGACATAATCAGCTCCCCCAACCATGTGAGACAGACGGTTTAAAACAAATATACAAAGGCGGCATAAATGCTGATAACGGCGATCAGACTGTCCACACGGTCGAACACGCCGCCGTGCCCCGGCAGCAGATTGCTGCTGTCTTTGATACCTGCCGCACGTTTGAGCCAGCTTTCCAGCAAATCGCCGCACACGCTGACAACGGTCAGAATCAAGCCGATCAAAATCGTTTTGAACCACCCGGCTTCAAAAGCCAGCCAACCGGCTTTCCATACAACGGTCATGTACACGGCAACGCACAATGCGCCGCCGATTGCACCTTCCCAGCTTTTACCCGGGCTGATGGTCGGCGCAATTTTGCGCTTACCAAACGACTTGCCGCAGAAATACGCGCCAATATCGGCCACCCATACCAAGCCCATAATCGCCAATAAAGACAGCGCGTCTTCAGGCTGAGGGCGCAGGTAAACCAGTGCGAACCAAAACGGCATCACCAACAACCAACCGACCGTGTAAGCCTGCCAGCCGCCGTTTAGCTTCCATTTCGCTTTCAGCCACCAAGGCATGACAATCAGCCAAAACGCCAATACGACACACCAAACCAAATTGGGCAGCTGCCAACCGCCGGCATAGGCAATCACGCCGAACACCAGCGTTGACGCCAAATAATGATTGATTTTCAGCTTGTCCAAGCCGCTCATGCGGGCATATTCCCACAAAACCAACATAGCAATCAGGCCGCAAAACGCCGCCCACAGCCACATAGGTGCATAAAACAGCATACCCAGCATCAGCGGCAAGAGCCACAGCGCCGTTAAAATCCGTTGTTTCAACATAATTCTCAACCCCGTTGCTGCTCAAGCGGCAGCTGTTCGGAAGTCCGCCCGAAGCGGCGTTCCCGTTTTTGAAACGAAGCAATCGCCTCGTTCAGCGATTTCTCATTAAAATCAGGCCACAGCGTATCCGTAAAATACAATTCCGCGTACGCCATCTGCCACAGCAGGAAATTACTGATGCGCGTCTCGCCGCCGGTGCGGATAAACAAATCCGGCTCGGGTGCATCGCCCAACATCAAATAGCGCGACAACGCCTCTTCCGTAATCTCTGTTGCACCCTCGGCAATCAACTGATTTGCCGCCTGCAAAATATCCCAGCGGCCGCCATAATCGGCGGCGATGCTCAAAGTCAAACCGGTATTGTTTGCCGTCAACGCCTCTGCCGCCTCAATCCCCTTCAGGATTTCAGCGTTAAACCGCTCGCGGCTGCCGATGACTTTCAAGCGCATATTGTTATCGTGCAAACGGCGCACCTGCTTTTGCAAAGCCTGCAAAAACAGCCCCATCAGAAAAGAAACCTCTTCCTCGGGGCGTCGCCAGTTTTCAGTCGAAAAAGCAAACACGGTCAAATACCGCACACCCAGCTCAGCACAATGCTTCACCATGTTCTCCAGCGCATCCAAGCCGCGCTTATGCCCCATCACACGGGGAAGAAAACGCTTCTTTGCCCAACGTCCGTTGCCGTCCATAATCACGGCAATATGTCGGGGGATGGCAGAGTGTTCCAAAATCGTCTGCGTACTGCTTTTCATGTCTGCCTTTCAGGGAGCAAACCGTCCAAAGGCCGTCTGAACGGTTTGCACACAGGATTAAATCGCCATCAAATCTTCTTCTTTGGCCGCCAAGAGCTTGTCTGCCTCAGCAATGTATTTGTCGGTCAATTTCTGAACCGCTTCCTCGCCGCGGCGGGCTTCGTCTTCAGAAATTTCTTTGTCTTTCAACAATTTTTTGATGTGGTCGTTTGCATCACGGCGCACATTGCGGATAGACACACGGCCCTCTTCCGCCTCGCCGCGCACTACTTTGATCAAATCTTTACGGCGTTCCTCAGTCAGCATAGGCATAGGGACACGGATCAAATCGCCGACAGAAGCAGGGTTCAGGCCCAAGTTGGAATCACGGATCGCTTTCTCGACTTTTGAAGCCATATTGCTCTCGAAAGGTTTCACACCAATCGTACGCGCATCCAAAAGCGTCACGTTCGCCACTTGGCTCACAGGTACCATGCTGCCCCAGTATTCCACTTCCACTTGGTCGAGCAGGCCGGTATGCGCACGGCCGGTACGTACTTTAGCCAAATTGTCTTTCAATACTTCCAGAGAACGCTGCATTTTGCCTTCAGCTGTCTTTTGAATATCATTAATCATCTTAATACTTTCAATTTCATAGGAATAAAACAGAATTAACCGAGAATAGTACCGTTAAACCGCCCCCACGACAAGGCTTTACGCCCCAACAGCCTTGTTTTCTAACCGATATTTAACATCAAACAAAATAAAGGCCGTCTGAAAATCTTTCAGACGACCTTTATTGTTTCAAGCAACTACATCAACTCGGCCTTTTGGCTTAATTTATTTACCAACTGACCCAAACTGAAATCTCCCTATCATTTTCAATCGAAATCTAATCTTAATAACTCAAAAGCTCACAGTTGTACTCTTGGTAATTAAAGTTAACTTGCCCTCGACATCTACCATCACTATCGGAAACCTTCTCTCTAAAGTAATGAAGTTCGCAAGGTAGATCCAATATAACAACCTGCCTTCCCATGCAAATTTTCACATTTAGTTTGCAAAATTTGTATAAAAACTGTATTACGTTATAATTGGTTTTATTCGAATACGTTATTTAATTCACCTGAAAACAAACAGATAAATGCAAATTAACTGGAGAATATCTATGAACAAATTACTCATCCTATGCTCAGCATTAGCGCTTTCTGCCTGTGTTGTACCACATCCCTATACTTCAACCGAATATCAAAAATATAAACAAAGTGATTTGAAAGTACCAAATCAACCTTATCCTATACGTTTAGAGGGAGAGTTCGAGCGTAATGGTAAATCTTTCCCTAAAGTAAATCCGGCTCTAACAAAAGCTGCCAAAATTGCACTAAACGGAACAAAGATTGTAACAGTAGACCCGCAAGCCCAAAACAGCCTGAAAATCCATGCCAACAATATCGCCAATATTGGTGGTGCAGTAGGTAACGGTATAAAAACAGGTCTGACTTTCGGATTAGCAGGCAGTACAGTTCAGGATTACTATCAATTCTACTGTAGCTACTCAGATGGCAAAAAAGAATTAAACCGTTCCGAATTTAATCACGCTATTGTGACTACTATTGGTTTAACCTCCACACCCAAAGAGCTGACTCCCCATAGTAATCTGGATCAGGCATTTATCTCTGTAACTAAAGATATTGTTGTTAATTGCTTAGGTGACTTGCAAAACAAAGGTTTCTTGTTACCAGAAACAGCCAATACCCATACCGGCAGTAACTGAAATTTCTGAAGATGTTGCCAAAGCTGCCATTATGAAACTGAATATGGCAACTCCAGGTCAATGTTCCAAAGCTCATCCCTAAAACAATCCTTACTTGATATAAAAAGGCCGTCTGAAAATCTTTCAGACGGCCTTTTCCTAATTCAAATCCTACTCTCTATTTCTCTCATTCCAAAAGTAACGCCATACAAAGCATGGGAAAGCAAAAATCAGGTAGAGGCAGACAACGGTCGCGTAAAACTCCCAATCTTGGGCATGTACGGCACCAGCTCGCGATTCGAGGATATAGGCGAGGATCGCGGTAAGAAGGAAACCTGCCAGCAATTCGATCAAGTGATGGCCGATATGTTTGCGTTTCAGGGCGACGATGCCGAAGAATTTGGTGGTAATAAATGGTGCGTTGGCAAAGATAAGTGCCAACAACAAAAGAATGTACATGGATGCGGTCATGATGGTCTTTCTGTTTTCAGACGGCCTGTGTGTGATTTTAACATGTTAAATGGGCATTCTTGCCCATTATTATCCGTGGAATATTCAATATCTTGATGATGCCCGCTTGATGATTGCTCAAAGGCTTGAGGCCGTCTGAACTTTGGGTATATTTCATCCGAATGCGAATCCTAACAAAAACGGCGGCTTTGGAACAGCCGCCGTTGGTTTTGTTTGAAGCTTACAGGGTATTTATCAATGCTTTGGCACACCAGTCGATAACGGTTTGCGGCATGATACCCCACAGGAGCAGTAGGAAGGCATTGACCGTCAGGACAAATTTGGCGGCATAGTTGCTGCCGACCGGCTGGTCATGATCAGGTGCATCGAAGTAGATGACTTTGACCACGCGCAGGTAGTAGAACGCACCAATCAGCGACATGATGACGGCAAATACGGACAACCAAACATGGCCTTGTTTCAAGAGAGCCATAATCACGCCGAATTTGGCGTAGAAGCCCATCAGCGGCGGAATACCCGCCATGGAGAACATAGACAGCAACATCAGGAAGGCAAACCATGCATGGCGTTGGTTAAGGCCTGCGAGGTCTTTGATGTTTTCACATTCAATGTCTTTGGTGGACAATACCATCAAAACACCGAAGCTGACTGCCGCCATCAAAGCATAGGTAATGGCGTAATACAAACCTGCAGTAAAGCCGACTGCGCCTGCCATAAACGCCA
>NZ_JBQCWY010000020.1:0-18176 GCF_051956955.1 Neisseria sp. P0021.S005
CAATGCATTCCGCTACAAAAGCGCGGCGTTTGATACATTTATGAACAATACGCTGAAAGATGGTGTCAGCAAGGAAGCGCGCAGCCAGCTCTATGCCGATGCGGAGAAGCAGCTTCAAGAAGACGCTGCACTGATTCCGCTGTATCATCAGGTTGAAGTGCGTATGGTCAAACCCGATATTATCGGCTATTCCGACAAAGACCCTTTGCGGAACTACACGGTCAAGAGCTGGTCGTTCGCACCGAAAAAATAGATTGATTATAGACAGTACAAGTTTTCAGACGGCCTTAATGACAGAGGCCGTCTGAAACAACAGGAGACATAACACATGAAATCTGTACAACAACGTTTGTCCGCTTTACACGAAGCCATGAAAAAACATGGCGTGGACGCGTTTGTCATTCCTTCCGCCGATCCACACCTTTCCGAATACCTGCCCGAGCATTGGCAGGCACGCCGCGATTTTTCCGGCTTTACCGGTTCGGCCGGCACTTTGGTGGTAACCGCCGATAAAGCAGGCGTGTGGACCGACAGCCGCTATTGGGAACAGGCTGGCCAACAGCTTGCGCCAAACGGCATCGAGCTGCAAAAAATGGGCGTTGATGCGCCTTATACCGAATGGTTGGCACAAAATCTGCCCGAGGGCGCCGTCGTCGGCGCGCCTGCCGATATGTTCGCACTCAGCGGCGAGCGCGGTTTGAAACAGGCACTTGCCGCCAAAAACATCCGCCTCGAATATCCTGAAACTTTGTTGGACGAAGTATGGGACGACCGTCCTGCATTGCCGACTCCGGAAATCTACGTTCACCATCCCGACTACGTTTCCGAAACTGCGGCCGAAAAACTGGCCCGTATCCGTACGGCCATGAAAGAGCAGGGCGCAGATGCACATTTGGTTTCTTCTTTGGATGACATTGCTTGGATTACCAATCTGCGCGGTGATGATGTGCCGTTCAACCCTGTGTTCTTGTCCCATCTGTTTATCAGTCAAGACAAAGCCGTATTGTTTACCGATGCAGGCCGTCTGAAAGCCGAATCTGCCGAAGCTTTGAAAGCGGCAGGTTTTGAAGTATTGCCTTATGCGCAAGCGGCGGACTATTTGGCAGGCGTTAAGGGCGCATTGCTGATTGATCCGAACAAAACCGCTGTCGGTACTTTGCGCCGCCTGCCTGAAGACGTCCGTTTGATTGAAGCCATCCACCCAAGTACATTCTTCAAATCAGTCAAATCCGATGCCGACATTACCCATATCCGCAATACCATGGCGGAAGACGGCGCGGCATTGTGCGGCTTCTTTGCCGAGTTTGAACAAATCTTGGCAGACGGCGGCGAATTGAGCGAGCTGGACATCGACGGCATGCTCTATAAACACCGCAGCCAACGTCCCGGCTTTATTTCGCCAAGTTTCGACACCATCGCCGGCTACAATGCCAATGCCGCCTTGCCTCATTACAGCGCGACACCGGAAAACAACAGCAAAATCAAAGGCGACGGTATGCTGCTGATTGACTCCGGCGGCCAATACTGGGGCGGTACGACCGACATCACGCGTGTGGTGCCTGTCGGCAATCCGAGTGCGGCCATGAAGCGCGATTACACTTTGGTGTTGAAAGCGCATATTTCTCTGGCGGAAACCATTTTCCCTGAAAACATCAAAGGCCCGATGATTGATGCCATCTGTCGTAAATCACTCTGGCAGGCGCAATGTGATTACGGTCACGGTACAGGTCATGGCGTGGGCTATTTCCTCAATGTGCATGAAGGTCCGCAAAGCATTGCCGTTGCCGCCGTGCCGCAACCGCATCACGCGATGAAGTCAGGCATGCTGACTTCCAACGAGCCGGGTCTTTACCGTCCGGGCAAATGGGGTATCCGTATCGAAAGCCTGGTAATCAACCGTCCGGTTGAAAACCCAGAGGAAACCGAGTTCGGCAAATTCCTGTATTTTGAGACCGTTACCCTCTGTCCAATCGATACGCGCCTGATCGATACCAAACTGATGACCGGCAGCGAAATCGAATGGCTGAACCAATATCACGCCGAAGTGCGCCGCCGTCTCGAGCCTTTGACAGAAGGCGCGGCCAAAGCATGGCTGATTGAACGCACCAAACCTTTGGCGCGTTAACGTGAAAGGCCGTCTGAAACGGCGGATACAAAGTTTCAGACGGCCTTATCACAACAATTATCTAAAAACTAAAAAACCTTACCCGACTCCGAATAAAAACAATAACCCGGTCGGAATAGAGAGAGAAACCGGCGCGGCGACGTTACAGACGCCTGCTGCCATTCATCCGATTTCCGCTTCAGGTCAGCTTTGTTTTCACGAGTCCGGTATGTTCAGACAGGACAGCCTGATTATGTTGAAATTCATCATCAAACGGATATGTGCTTCCATCCCGACCATGCTGGTGTTGATTACCGTATCGTTTTTTCTGATGCGGCTTGCACCGGGCAGCCCGTTCACAGGCGAACGCAATTTGCCGCCTGCGGTCATGGCCAACATCGAAGCCAAATACCACCTCAATGACCCGATGTACCTCCAATATTTCCACTACCTCAAGCAGTTGGCGCAGGGGGATTTGGGGCCGTCGTTCAAATATAAAGATTTCAGCGTTAATGAGTTGCTTGCCCAATCCCTGCCAGTATCGGCAGAACTTGGTTTCTACGCCTTTTTGATTGCCGCCATCTTCGGCATGTTTATCGGCATCATCGCCGCCTTAAAACAAAACAGCTGGCTGGATTATTCGCTAATGAGCGGCGCGATGACCGGTATCGTTGTTCCCAGTTTTGTGATGGCGCCGGTATTGGTGCTGGTGTTTGCTGTCAGACTGCAATGGCTGCCTGCAGGCGGCTGGAACGATGGCGCACTGATGAATTTGATTCTGCCTGTCGTTACTTTGTCCATCGGTTATGTGTCCAGTATCGCGCGGATTACGCGGGGTGCGATGATTGAAGTATTGAACAGCCCCTTTATCCGTACGGCACGCGCCAAAGGCCTGCCCATGAGCCGCATCATCCTGCGCCATGCGCTGCGTCCCGCCATGCTGCCGATTGTTTCTTTCTTAGGCCCGGCATTCGTTGGCATCATTACCGGCTCCATTGTGATTGAAAACGTGTTCGGTATTCCCGGCGTCGGACAATTATTTGTCAACGGCGCGCTCAACCGCGACTACGGCATGATTTTGGGTTTGACGATTTTGGTGGGCATTATGACCATTTTGTTCAACGCCATCCTCGATATTCTGTATGCCATTATTGACCCGAAAATCCGTTATTAATCCCATTTGCGCAAAGGCCGTCTGAAACGTTCAGACGGCCTGAAGAAAGAATAAAAAGCGAGAGAGAACATTATGTTATTCAAAAAGAAGCAGACTCAGGCCCTCGCAGAGGCAGCAGAATACGCCCAAGTGCACGGCAAAAGCCTGTGGAGCGACGCATGGCGGCGTTTTAAACAAAACAAAGCGGCGGTGTACAGCATTATTATCCTGTTGCTGATCAGTATTTTTGTGATTGTGGCACCATGGATTGTCCGCTACACCTACGACTTCACCGACTGGGACAATATGCAGATTCCGCCGTCCCTTTCTACTCATCACTATCTGGGTACGGACTTGCTCGGCCGTGATTTGCTGTCGCGTGCGGCAACCGGCGGACGTATTTCCTTGCTGGTCGGTGTGGCCGGCGCATTGGTGGCTGTTGTCATCGGTACGCTTTATGGCGCGATTGCCGGCTTTATCGGCGGTAAGCTCGATTCGCTGATGATGCGCTTT
This sequence comes from Neisseria sp. P0021.S005, assembly GCF_051956955.1. NCBI lineage: Bacteria > Pseudomonadati > Pseudomonadota > Betaproteobacteria > Neisseriales > Neisseriaceae > Neisseria > Neisseria sp. P0021.S005. The sequence continues at coordinate 3,771 of NZ_JBQCWY010000020.1, forward strand.
TTGGAAATTTTGAACGCGTTTCCGTTTATGTTTTTCGTCATTCTGCTGACCACATTCTTCGGCCGCAACTTGCTTTTGATTTTTGCCGCCGTGGGTTTGGTGTCTTGGCTGGACGTGGCGCGTATCGTGCGCGGCCAAACCTTGAGCTTGAAGCATAAAGAGTTTGTCGAAGCGGCACGTGTGAGCGGCGTGGCAAAACGTAAAATCGTAACGCGCCACATTATTCCGAATGTTTTGGGTGTGGTGATGGTGTATGCCTCTTTGCTGGTACCGGGCATGATTATGTTTGAATCCTTCTTGAGCTTCTTGGGCTTGGGTGTGCAAGAGCCGATGACCAGTTGGGGTTCGATGCTGCAAGAAGGCGCAATTTCGATGGAAGCCGCACCATGGCAGCTGCTCGTGCCGAGTTTCTTCTTGGTAACCACTTTGTTCTGTTTCAACTTTATCGGCGACGGCCTGCGCGATGCGCTCGACCCGAAAGACCGCTAAACCACAACCAAAAGGATAATCAAAATGACAAAACAGTTACTGGTTGTAGAAAATCTGGACATCAATTTTGAATTGCATGAAAAAAACGTGCACGCCGTGCGTAATGTCAGCTTTAAAGTGGCAGAGGGCGAAACATTGGCTTTGGTCGGCGAGTCCGGCTCGGGCAAGTCTGTAACATCTATGTCCGTTATGCGCCTGTTGCCTGAAAAGTTTGCCCGTTATGGCAAAGATTCGCGCATTACTTTTGACGGCATTTCCATTTTGGATGCCGATGAGAAAACCCTGCGTGATTTGCGCGGCAACCGCATCAGCGTGATTTTCCAAGAGCCGATGACCTCGCTCAATCCGTTTATGCGTATCGGTGCGCAACTGATTGAAGCGGCGCGTGTGCACAATAAAAAGCTCGGCCGCAAAGAAGCAGGGCTGAAGGCATTGGCATTGTTGGAGCGTGTGGGCATCAAAGAAGCCGAACGCCGCATGAAACAATATCCACACGAGTTTTCCGGCGGCCAGCTGCAACGCATCATGATTGCCATGGCACTCATTAATGAACCTGACCTGCTGATTGCCGACGAACCGACCACGGCTTTGGATGTAACCATTCAAGCCGAGATTCTCGATTTGCTCCACGATTTGCAACAGCAAATGGGCATGGCGATTATCTTCATTACCCACGATTTGGGTTTGGCGGAACACTATTCCAAAACCGTCTGCGTCATGCGTAACGGCGAAATTGTCGAGCGCGGCAAAATCAAAGAAGTTTTTGCCCATCCGAAGCACGAATATACCGCCGAACTCATCAATGCCATTCCCAAAGGCATGAAAGAGCCGGAAGAAAACAACGCCGGTGTGTTAATCGATGCCGATAATGTCAATGTTTCTTTCGTATTGAAGCAAAGCTTTTTTGGCAAGCCGCTCAAAACTTTCGACGCCGTCAAAGGCATCAGCCTCAAAATAAAAGAAGGGGAAACATTGGGCGTTGTCGGCGAGTCCGGTTCCGGAAAATCCACGCTGGGCAAAGCCGTCATGCAGATGCTGCCTTATACCGGCCATATCTTCTTTGAAGGCAAAGACCTGAAAAACTATACAGCCGAGGAAGCATGCCGTCTGAAATCGCAACGGCAAATTGTGTTCCAAGATCCGTTCGGTTCGCTTTCCCCACGCCTTACAGTTGGTGAAATTATTGGTGAAGGTTTGACGGTTCATCATCCTGAGATGACTAAAAAAGAACGTATCCAGCGCGTTTTGGAAGTCATGAAGGAAGTGTCCCTGCCGCTTGACGCGCTCAACCGTTATCCGCATGAATTCTCCGGCGGCCAGCGTCAGCGTATAGCTATTGCACGCGCCGTTATCCTGCGCCCGAAATTCATTCTTTTGGACGAGCCGACTTCTGCACTTGACCGTTCCGTACAATCCAAAGTAGTCGAGCTTTTGCGCGATTTGCAAAAGAAATACGGCCTGACTTATATGTTCATCAGTCATGATTTGTCTGTCGTGCGCGCCGTTAGCGATAATGTGATCGTGATGAAGCAGGGCGAAATGGTTGAGTACGGCAGCGCGGATCAGATTTTCCACCATCCGCAAAACGATTACACCAAACGTTTGATTAACGCCGCATTTGATTTGTAGAAAAGGAAAAGGCCGTCTGAAAAGAAATTTTCAGACGGCCTTTTTAAGCGGAGGCTTTTTTCATCTAATGAGCGATTGCTTATGCCTGTACGGCATCCAATGCCTGCGCCAAGTCGGCAAGCAAATCGTCGATATGCTCGATACCCACGCTCAGGCGTACCATGTCGGGGCTGACGCCTGCTGCGGCGAGTTCTGCATCGTCAAGCTGACGGTGGGTCGTTGTGGCAGGATGGGTAGCCAGCGATTTGGCATCGCCGATATTCACCAAACGCAGGAAGAGTTGCAGTGCGTCAATGAATTTCGCGCCGGCTTCACGACCGCCTTTAATACCAAAACTCAGCAAACCTGAGGCTTTTCCGCCGTAGTCGCGGTCAATCAAAGCTTTATACGGACTGTCAGGCAGTGCAGGATAGTTCACCCATTCGACCCGCGGATGTTTCTTTAAGAATTCGGCTACTTTTAGGGCGTTTTCGCAATGACGTTCCATACGCAGGGCGAGGGTTTCCAAACCTTGAAGCAGTAAAAATGCGCTGTGCGGAGACAGGGCGGCACCGGTATTACGCAATGGGACGACACGGGCACGGGCGATATAGGCTGCCGCACCAAAATGTTCGCAGTAGTTTACGCCGTGGTAAGACGGATCAGGCTGATTGAAGGTTTTTTCAAAACGCGGATTGCCTGCCCATTGGAATTTGCCGCCGTCGATAATGGCACCGCCAATCGTTGTGCCGTGGCCGCCGATGTATTTTGTCAGAGATTGGATAACAATGTCGGCTCCGTGTTCTATCGGGCGGAACAATGTAGGCGTAGCAACGGTGTTGTCCACCATTAGTGGTAGCCCTTGAGCGTGCGCGGCTTGGGCGAATGCTGGAATATCAACGACATTGATGGCAGGATTGCCGATAGATTCGCAATACACCAGTTTGGTGCGGCTGTCGGTATTGGCGGCGATTTCTTCGGGTTTGGCCGGATCGATAAAGCGTACTTCTATGCCTTGGCGCGGCAGGCTGTGAGCAAAGAAATTGTATGTGCCGCCGTAGAGGGTTTTGGTTGCAATGATGTTGTCGCCTGCTTCAGCCAAGGTTTGAACGGCATAGGTAATTGCCGCCATACCGCTGGCGACAGCCAATGCGGCGATACCGCCTTCCAAACGGGCAACGCGTTCTTCCAAAACGGCAGTGGTCGGATTCATCATACGGGTGTAGATATTGCCCGCTACATCAAGGTTGAACAAGTCTGCGCCGTGTTGCGTGTTGTCGAAAGTGTAGGAAGTGGTTTGGTAAATGGGGACAGCAGCGGATTTGGTAGTTGGTTCGGATTGATAGCCTGCATGCAGGGCAATGGTTTCCCGTTTCATTTAAATATCCTTGTAGCGATTAAATAATGATAAATAGAGGCCAGCAGATTCGGATTTGAAGGGCAAACTTTCCATAACGGAAAAGTTCGGTATGTAGCAGCATACAGCCTTTCCTATAAGAAAGATTACCCTGAGCGACACTCAACTGACCCAAGAAGAACGATATCACATTCAAGACCTGTCCTACCACCACACCATCATCGAATGACACCCCATCATAATGCCGTTTACCGCGACCTTCTCCAAGATAAAAGCAACGGCAGTACTCTTTGGCAACAGCTCAGAATATGCAGCAAACCCTACCGCAAATGATACGGCAGCACACGGCTCTGAGGCAAAATGCACGATCGCGTCGGCATAGGAAAAGCCCCACATGGTTGAGCAAAAATTCCGCATTGGTGATGGGTAGGCAGATACCATTGACGGCAAAGATTAGAAAAGCGGAGACCTTGGCAAAAATCCCTCAAATTCCTAAATGTCTGGGTAGGACTTTAGGGATTTGGGGGAGTTTTAAAGGTTTTAGGCCGTCTGAAACTGCGTTATAGAAAGTTTCAGACGGCCCTTGGGTATTCTTTGGATTTGAAAATAAAAAAAGACTTGAATCATCAAGTCTCGCATTTCATTTTTACTGGATAAAAAATATCAAGAATGGCGGAAGCGGTGAGATTCGAACTCACGGAGGGCTATCAACCCTCGACGGTTTTCAAGACCGTTGCATTAAACCGCTCTGCCACGCTTCCGTTCTTGAAGCCGTAATACTAATGGAACTTACGGCCTTTGCCAAGAGGTATTTTAGAAAAAATATCTAGGATTCTGTTTTTATTTAGATTGTTCTTTACGCATGAATACCCATTCGGCTTCGTTTGAAGCTGCTTCATTGAATGAATAGCCTTCGTAGTCGAAGTTTTTGAGCATTTCAGGCTCGGTAATGCCGTGTTCTGCCGCGTAGCGCACCATCAAACCGCGCGCACGCTTGGCGTAGAAGCTGATGATTTTGTATTTGCCGTTTTTCTCGTCTTTAAAAATCGGCGTAATCAGGCGTGCGTTGAGTTTTTTGGTGTTGACGGATTTGAAATATTCTTGTGAGGCGAGGTTGATTAAAACGTTGCTACCGGCCTGCTTCAGTGTTTGGTTGAGCAGGTCGGTAATTTTATCGCCCCAAAATTCGTAGAGGTTTTTACCGCGCGAGTTGGCAAAGACCGTGCCCATTTCCAAGCGGTAGGGCTGCATCAAGTCGAGCGGGCGCAGTACGCCGTATAGGCCGGAGAGCAGGCGGACGTGTTGTTGCAGGTATTCGATTTGCTCCGGCTTGAGTGTATCGGCGGCGATACCTTCATAGACGTCGCCGTTGAACATAAATACGGCCTGCTTGGCGTTTTCAGGTGTAAACGGCGTGTGCCATACGGCATTGCGTTCGGCGTTGAGCAGGGCTATTTTGTCGGAAACGTGCATCAGCTCGGCGATTTGTTGAGGGGCAAGCTGACGCAACTCCTGCATCAGGATTTCTGCTTCGGGCAGAAGGTCGGGCTGGGTAAAGCTGCTGACGGGGGAGGGGTCTTTTTCGTTGAGGTTTTTGGCTGGGGATAAGACAAAAAACATAATAATTTCGGCTTTGAAATGAATAATGTGTGGGATTGTAGGTTTAAAATCGAGGAAGAACAAGACGGGCTAAACGCATTAATTGAATGCTTTTATTGAAACGTATTTCTGTTGAAAGTAAAATTCGAAGCTTCCACCTGTTTCTGACATTTCTACTTGAGGAGAATATCATGTCTAAAACCATTATCCATACTGACAAAGCCCCTGCCGCAATTGGTGCATACAGCCAAGCAGTCCGCGCAGGCGATACGGTTTATATGAGCGGTCAGATTCCTTTGGATCCGGCCACAATGACTGTGGTCGGTAATGGTGACTTCCGTGCCGAAGCCGTGCAAGTATTTAAAAACCTGCAAGCCGTAGCCGAAGCGGCCGGCGGTTCTTTGAACGATATCGTCAAACTCAATGCTTATTTGACTGATTTGGCCAACTTTGCAGTGTTTAATGAAGTGATGGCTGAATTTATCGAGCAACCTTTCCCTGCGCGTGCGGCAGTTGGTGTGGCCAGCCTGCCTAAAGGCGTTCAGGTTGAAGCGGAAGCAGTATTGGTTTTAAACGCATAATTGATGTTTTAGACGGCCTGAGCTGGGCTTGAGGCCGTCTGAAAAGAATAACAACGGAAAACAATAATAATGGCACATTACGCAATCGGAGACATTCAAGGCTGCTTTGACGAACTGACTTTGCTGCTTGCCAAAATCGGCTTTAATCATGGTACGGACACCCTTTGGCTGGTCGGAGATATTGTCAATCGCGGCCCGAAATCATTGGAAACCTTGAAATTTGCCAAAGAACACGACAGCAGTGTGCAAATGGTTTTGGGTAATCATGATTTGCATCTTTTGGCAGTCGGTTGCGGTGAAGGCACGCTCAAGCGCAGCGATACGGTTGAGCCGATTTTGACCCATCCCGAGAGTCAATCCCTATTGGACTGGCTGCGTCATCAACCGCTTTTGGTGCGCGGCAACAGGCATGTGATGGTGCATGCCGGTATTTTGCCGCAATGGTCGGTTGATAAGGCCGAAAGCCTTGCCCGTGAAGCCGAGGCTGAATTGCAAGGTAAAAAATACAGAAAATTTTTTGGCAAAATGTACGGCAACAAGCCGACTGCGTGGACGGATGATTTGACCGGCTACGAGCGCCTGCGGATGATTGTCAATGTCTTTACCCGTATGCGTGCGCTGACGTACAAAGGCGAATTGGATTACGAATATAAATCCACTTTGAAGAAAATGCCGCTTTACCTGCGCCCTTGGTTTAAAGCGCCTGATAGGCAGAATTTGGATTATATTACCGTGTTCGGGCATTGGTCGTCGTTGGGCTACGTTAACACAGACCAAGTAATTGCTTTGGATACCGGTGCGTTGTGGGGCGGAGAGCTGACAGCGGTCAATTTGGATACCAACGAAGTGATACAGGTACCGTCATTGGGCGGATTGGACTGGAAAACGGCATTAAAATAGTTTGGATAAGATAAAAGGCCGTCTGAAATGTTTCAGACGGCCTTTTTGTATTGGTTAATCCAAAGAAGGAAGGAGTTTTCCCGGATTCATAATGCCGTAAGGGTCAAGCTGATTTTTGATGGCATGCATCAGAGCAAGTTCGGCCTGTGTACGCACTCGGGGCAGCCAATGTTTTTTGATGATGCCTACGCCGTGTTCGGCGGCAATCGTGCCGTGGCAGGCAAGGATGTTTTCATAAACAATGGTATTGACGGCATCTTCGTATTGGTAGGCTTCGTTGCTCAATACGTTGGGCAGGAATGTATTGTAATGCAGGCTACCGTCGCCTAAATGTCCGAAGCAGACAATTTGTATGCCGGGGAAACGGGTTTCCAAGGCAGGCGCGCATTGGCGGACAAAAGCGGCTACTTGGGCGATAGGGACGGCGATATCGTGTTTGATGCTGGTGCCGAGTTTGCGTTGGGAGGCGGAAATATTTTCACGCAGGGTCCACAAATCGGAGCGTTCTTGCTCGGATTGCGCCAAGATACTGTTTTCCCATCCGTTTTGATAGAGAAATTCGGCAAGCTTTTCATCCAAACCTGCGTCGGGAACAGAGTCGGCAAGTTCAATCAAAATATGCCATTCCGCATCGGCAGGCTTTTTGAGTTGGCTGAATTCCGAAGATAAATCGAGGGCAAAGCGGCTGATCAGCTCGAAACTGGTCAAGCGTTCGGCAAAATGGCCTTGCACAGCGGTCAAAAGCGAGACGGCAGATTCAATATCATCTAGGCCTACCCATGCGGTCGCTTTGGTTTTGGGCTGGGCAAAGAGTTTGAGTGTGGCGGCGGTAATGATGCCTAATGTTCCTTCGCTGCCGATAAAAAGATGGCGCAAGTCGTAGCCGGTCGTGTTTTTGTGTAGGGGCTGAAGGTGGGAAACCAGTTCGCCGTTGGGTAAAACGACTTCCAAACCCAATACCAAATCACGCATGCTACCGTAACGCAAGACATTCAAACCGCCTGCATTGCAGGCGATATTGCCGCCGATTTGGCAAGAGCCCTCGCTGGCAAGGCTGAGCGGAAACAGTCGTCCTGCTTTGTCTGCTGCCTTTTGGGCATTTTGCAAAATTACGCCGGCCTCAACCGTCATGCTGTTGTCGGCAAGGTTGATATCGCGGATGCGGTTGAGTTTGGAGAGGTTGAGCAGTACGCCTTCGGTGGTTACCGTTGCGCCGCATAATCCGGTATTGCCGCCTTGCGGGGTGACGCGGATGCGGTTTTCAAAACAGAAACGCATGATTTTCTGCACGCTTTCGACAGAGTTCGGCTGTAAGACAATATCCGGCGAAGAAACAAAACGGCGGCGTTGGTCGTTTAACAAGGCCGGAGTGGCTTCGATGATTTCAGAGGCGGAAAGAAACTCAGCAAAACGGTCGTGAAGGTGCATGGCAGTCAGGCGGAAAAGTCGGGAAGGGGAGTGAGAGGAATGTAAAAAAGCAGGATACGCAATGGTATCCTGCTTTTTTTATATTCAAAAGAATATTATTTAGCAGCTTCAGAAGCGGCAGAAGCAGCGGCATCAGTAGCAGACGCAGCAGCTTCAGTAGCAGAAGCAGCAGCTTCGGTAGCGGCAGAAGCAGCGGCATCAGCAGTAGAAGCAGCAGCTTCAGTAGCAGAAGCAGCGGCTTCAGAAGCAGCAGAAGCGGCAGTTTCAGCAGCTTTATCAGCACCGCCACAAGCGGCCAAAGCTAAAGACAACAAAGCAGCAGCGAACAGAGATTTTTTCATTTTTAAGAACCTTTTTTAAATCGATTTAAACTAAAAATAGCCGTCAGACGGCCTATACAGTAGAAATTCATTGCTGAATTTTTCGATATTATGCCCCACGGGATAGGTCAATGCAACGTTGCGTAACCGTTTGCCGGCTAAAATCAATACGAAAATAGTGAAAATAATGTAAATCATATTGGCGCGCGAAAAATCATCTGAAAATATTCATTATTGATGAAGATTTTAAAAACATATTATATTCAATTGGTTGTGTGGTTTTATTTGTTATTGGTTTTAAGGGTTTGGAATGTTTTTGCTTTGGGGAAGTTTTTTGTAATTTAATCACTTTGTGTTGTGAAAAAGCAACTTCTGCTTATTGAAATCATTTGATTTTGCTTTTTTATATAGGCTTTTATCTTTTTGTCGCATTTGAATGGGGTATTTATTAAAGCAAGCCGATTGTTTGGTTGCGGCTGTGATAGAATAACCGTAGCGTAACTTTTAAATATTGATTAAGGACGGCATGATGTCTATTGTTAAAAATTCCGTAGTTTCCCTGCATTATGAAATGTACGATGCCAACAACCAGCTGTTGGACAAAACCGAAGAGCCGATTGCTTACCTGCATGGCGGTTATGACGGTATTTTCCCTTTGGTGGAAGAAGCGTTGCACGGCAAAAATGTAGGCGATACCGTCGAAGTGGCTTTGTCGCCCGATGATGCTTTCGGCGAACAAGATCCTGATCTGGTGCGTATTGAAGATGTCAGCGTGTTTCCTGTTGAAGTCGAAGTCGGCATGATGTTTGAAGCCGATGATCCGGAAACCGGTGATGTATTGATTTATCGTGTAACCGATGTTGCCGACGGCAAAGCCGTGGTGGACGGCAACCATCCTTTGGCCGGTATGAAAGTATTGTTCAAAGCGACTGTTGAGGGCGTGCGCGATGCGACCGAGGAAGAAATTGCCCACGGTCACGTACATGGTCCGCACGGTCATCACCATCACTAATCAGGCTTAAAGCATGATAAAGGCCGTCTGAAAAGGAATGAAATCCTCCTTTTCAGACGGCCTTTAAGTTTTTACAAGACAGATAAATAGGAAATTTTGGCTCAGGTCAAATCAAGCGGGGAAATATGGGGTTTGTTTGAGACTACAATGAATTACATATCACGGTGCGGCAGAATCTGTATTAAGATTCAGATATTGGTAAAACAGGCAGAATGCAATGAGTGAAACATTGGAGCAGCAGGCGGTGCAGGCCGGTATTGATTTAGGTTACCACGACATCAACGGCACTTATCATGTGACCAAAACGGAAGTTTTGGAATCGATTGTCGCTGTTTTGGATAAAAGCAAACCGGATTCAGACGGCCTTTATTTGAATACGATGGTTGCGCATGAAAATGGCGAAGAATCTTTACAGATGCCGTCTGAATTTCATGGTGCTGAAGCAGTCGTATTGATTGATGAAGCAGATAAATGTCAGACCTTGACTTTGTATCCGGGCGACAACGATACGCTTTGGATTAAGCTGCCCCAACTGGCTTGCGGTTATTACACTTTGTCGGCCGAGACCGGCGGCAAAAGTTGCTTTGTGCGCCTGATTGTTGCGCCTGAATCGGTTTATCAGCCTAAACTGCTTGCCAATGGCGGACGGATGAATGGTTTGACCATGCATTTGTACAGCCTGCGTTCTGAGCGCAACTGGGGTATAGGCGACTTTACCGATTTGTTGAACCTGATGAAATATGCGGCGGAGAAAAAGCTGGATTTTGTCGGTATTAACCCTTTGCACGCTTTGTTTACCAGCAAGCCCGCCTTTGCCAGCCCGTATAGCCCTTCTTCGCGCGAATGGCTCAATCCGATTTATTTGGATGTTGAGAAGGTCGGTGCGTTCACTTATAACGAGCAACTGAAAAACTGGCTGGCGCAACCGAAAATCCGTCAGCGCATCGCTGCTTTGCGTATCACGGAAACGGTGACTTATACCGCGGTTTGGGCGTGCAAGCGTGATGCGCTGCACATGGCGTTTAACGCGTTTGAACAAGATACTTGCGAAGCTGCGGAAAATGAACGCGCTGCATTTGAAGCTTTTGTATTAGAAAAAGGCAAAGCCTTACGGGGCTTCGGTTTGTTTGAGGCTTTGGACCAGTATTACAGCCGCCCAGGGCAAGTGGGTTGGCAGTCATGGCCGTCTGAATTTCATCAGCCTGATGGCGAAGCGGTAGAAAAATTCGCACGCAGCCATGAACGTGAAATCCGTTTTTATATGTGGTTGCAATGGCTTTGTGCGGAGCAGTTGCGCGAAGTCAACCAAGCCGCTGCCGAATACGGTGTCAAACTCGGCATTTACGGCGATTTGGCAGTCGGCGTGGCGCGCGGCAGCGCGGATACTTGGTTAAACCGCCAAGATTATTGTATGGACTTGTCAGTCGGCGCACCGCCCGATCCTTTGGGGCCGACAGGGCAGAATTGGGATTTGCCGCCGCTTAATCCGTCGATGTTGAAGCATACGGGCTATGAAAAATTTGCCCATCTGCTGCGCGAAAACATGCGCCTGTATGGCGTATTGCGGATCGACCATGTGATGGCATTGTGCCGTTTGTGGTGGGTGTTAAACGGTAAAACGGCGGATTTCGGCGCGTATGTGCATTACGATGCCGAAGTGATGTTTGCTATTTTGGCGTTGGAAAGCCGGCGCAACCGTTGCGTCATCATCGGCGAGGATTTGGGGACGGTACCTGACGAAGCCCGCCATCTGCTCAACCGCTATCAGGTGTTCTCATACAAAGTAATGTATTTCAGCAAGGGCTGGAACGGTTTCCAATTGCCGGAAGAATACCCCGAGCAGGCGATTACGGTCATCAGCACCCACGATGTTGCGCCTTTGGCTGGCTATTGGACAGGCAAAGATTTGGATACGATGTTCAAACTTGGTACTCTGCCTGATGCAGCCGCTTTTCAGACGGCCTTGGATGAGCGCGAACACGATAAAGCCGATTTGCTGGATAAATTGAAAGAAACCGGTTGTCTGGGTGCAGACGTACAAATGCCGGCAAAAGCCGATGAAACCTTGCTGGCGGCTTTGCATAAATACGGCGCATTGAGCCGCAGCAAGCTTTACGCCGTACAACTGGAAAACCTGCTGGGCGTCATTGACAATCTGAATGTCCCGGGTGTGACCGAAGGCTATCCGAACTGGGCGCAAAAAATGCCGGTTTCTTTGGAAGATTTCCTACAACACCGCCTCATGGGCGGCCAACTTGCCATTATTGACGAGGTACGCATGAAAACAAACAGCCAAATCAAGACTTATCATGAACTTGACCAAATCGAGCGCGATACGGTCGAAAGCCTGTTTCTTGCCACCCATAGCGATGTGTTCGCTTATCTGGGACGACACCGCCTTGCAGAGGGCGATGAAGTGGTACGCGTTTTGATTCCCGGCGCAGTAAGCGTGGATATCGTGAACCGCCGCAGCGGCGAACTCATCGTGCCGTCTGAAAAAATTGATGAACGCGGTTTCTTTGTGGCCGTCTTGCCCGATGATGCGCCCGATTACGCTTTGCGTATCCGTTACACCGAAGATACCGAGCCAGTGATTGAAGAAGACCCTTATCATTTCGGCTCTGCGTTGCAAGACATGGATTCCTGGCTGTTGGCCGAAGGCAAACACCTGCGTCCTTATGAGACTTTAGGCGCGCATTTTGCCGAGTTGGACGGCGTGAAGGGTGTACGTTTTGCCGTCTGGGCGCCCAATGCGCAACGCGTTTCCGTTATCGGCGAGTTCAACAACTGGGACGGCCGCCGCCACGTCATGCGTTTCCACCGCGACAACGGCATTTGGGACATCTTCATTCCTGCCGTCAAACTCAATGCCCTCTACAAATTTGAAATCCGCGATGCCAACGGCAATGTGCGCGAAAAAGCCGACCCGTATGCTTTTGGTGCGGAACTACGCCCGACCACGGCATCTATCGTGCGCGGCTTGCCTGACGAAGTGGAAGAACCGGCCTTCCGCGCCCGCGCCAACGCCATTGATGCGCCGATCAGCATTTATGAAGTACATTTGGGTTCGTGGAAGCGCAATCCGGAAAACAATTTCTGGCTGACTTACGAACAGCTCGCCAAAGAATTGGTCGCATACGTCAAAGACATGGGCTTCACCCATATCGAGTTCCTGCCTGTTTCCGAATATCCGTTTGACGGCTCATGGGGCTATCAGGCAACCGGTTTGTATGCGCCGACCAGCCGTTTCGGTTCGCCGGAAGAATTGCGCGCATTGATTAAAGCCGCGCACGACGAAGGCATCAGCGTTATCCTCGACTGGGTGGTCGGACACTTCCCGACCGACGACCACGGCCTGGCCAAGTTTGACGGCACCGCGCTGTACGAACACGCCGATCCGCGCGAAGGCTACCATCAAGACTGGAACACCCTGATTTACAACTTCGGCAGAAACGAAGTGAAAAACTTCCTGCAAGGCAACGCCCTGTATTGGATAGAACGTTTCGGCTTCGACGGTATCCGCGTTGACGCGGTTGCTTCGATGATTTACCGCAACTACTCACGCAAAGACGGCGAGTGGATTCCGAACCAATACGGCGGCCATGAAAACCTTGAAGCCATCGCTTTCCTGCGCGATACCAACACCATGTTGAAAGAGGAAGTTCCGGCTGCGACCGAAATTGCCGAAGAATCTACTTCATTCGCCAATGTGACCCGCCAAGAAGGTTTGAACTTCAGCTTCAAATGGAATATGGGCTGGATGAATGATACTTTGCGTTACATGATGGAAGATCCCATCAACCGCAAATATCACCACAACAAAATGACCTTCGGCATGATGTACCAGTACAGCGAAAACTTCGTCCTGCCACTTTCACACGATGAAGTCGTACACGGCAAACGCTCGCTGCTCGGACGGATGCCCGGCGACTGTTGGCAACAATTTGCCAACCTGCGCGCCTACTACGGCTTTATGTACGGCTTCCCCGGCAAAAAACTTTTGTTTATGGGCAGCGAGTTTGCACAAGGCCGAGAATGGAACTACAACGAAGGACTGGATTGGTTCCTGCTGGAGCAAGAGGGCGGCTGGCACAAAGGCGTACAAGACTTCGTACGCGAATTGAACCATGTCTATAAAGACACCGCGCCGCTTTACCAGCTTGACCAATGGCCGGAAGGCTTTGAATGGCTGGTCGCTGACGACGGCAATAATTCCGTTTTTGTCTTCGAACGCCGCGACCGCGAAGGCAACCGCGTTATCGTCATCAGCAACTTCACGCCTGTAGTGCGTGAAGGTTACCGCTTCGGTGTGAATTCTGCCGGCGAATACCGCGAAATCCTCAATTCAGACGACCTGCATTACAAAGGCAGCGGCGTTTCTGCCGGCGCAACGGTGGAGACAGAAGAAGTTTGGTCGCATGGCAAACCAAATTCCCTGTCTGTGACCGTACCGCCGTTGGCAACTGTTTACCTGTATCAGGCGGCAGTCAAAGAAGAAGCGTAAATCAACTTTGAGGGTGGGCATCCTGCCTGCCCAATCAGCTGAAAATTAAAAGATAGTGGTATCAATATGACTCAAGGCCGTCTGAAAGATTTTCAGACGGCCTTATATTGGACACGAAACCAAATACATACCAAGGAATCATTCTATGTCTGCCAAATCATGGCATATCGAGGAAGGCAAGCCTTATCCCATGGGCGCGACCCTGACAAGCAAGGGCTCGAATTTTACCTTGTTTTCCATCAATGCCGAAAAGGTCGAATTGTGTCTGTTTGATAAGGATAAAGAAACCCGTTTGGAGATGCCTTCGCGGCGCGGTTCGGTATTTTACGGATTTGTGCCGGATGTTAAGGCAGGGCAGCGATACGGTTTCCGCGTGTATGGACGTGAAAACGCAGAATATGGCTCATGTTTCAATCCCAATAAATTGCTGATTGACCCGTATTCCAAAAAAATTGACGGCAAACCAAGCTACCGTAACGCCGAAGAAATGGCATGGTTCAGGCCGGAAGATGAACGCGACAATGCCGCCGTTGCGCCGAAAAGCGTCGTGGTCGGACGCAGCCGATTTAATTGGGCCAAAGATTGCCGTCCGGAAATACCGTGGGGCA
>NZ_JBQCWY010000021.1:0-17941 GCF_051956955.1 Neisseria sp. P0021.S005
ATTGCCACCTTTTATTAAGGAGATACACCATGAACGCATCAGCCGACAACGTCGTCAGCCCAGCCGTAGCCGAGGTAAACAGCCTGGTTGACAAGGGTTTACGGGCATTGGACGAGTTTCTTAAGCTAGATCAGGAGCAGATTGACTTTATTGTTGCCAAAGCCTCTATCGCCGCGCTGGACAAACATGGTGTACTCGCCATGCACGCGGTCGAAGAAACGGGACGCGGCGTGTTTGAGGATAAGGCGACGAAAAACCTGTTTGCCTGCGAAAACGTCGTGCGCCGCCTGCGCGATTTGAAAACCGTGGGCGTCATCAGCGAAAACGATGTAACCAGTATTACCGAAATCGCCGATCCGGTCGGCGTGGTTTGCGGTATTGTGCCGACGACCAATCCGACTTCCACCACCATTTTCAAATCCCTGATTGCGCTGAAAACCCGCAATCCGATTATTTTCTCGTTCCACCCGTCCGCCCAACAGTGTTCCGCCCATGCCGCGCGTATTGTGCGCGATGCGGCAATTGCGGCCGGCGCGCCGGAAAACTGTATCCAGTGGATTGAAAAACCGTCTATGGAAGGCACTTCCGCGCTGATGAAGCATCCGGGCGTGGCAACGATTTTGGCGACCGGCGGCAATGCGATGGTGGAAGCGGCGTATTCTTGCGGCAAACCTGCGCTCGGCGTCGGGGCGGGCAACGTACCTGCTTATGTTGAAAAAACGGCGGACATCAAACAGGTGGCGCACGATATTGTGATGTCGAAATCTTTCGATAACGGCATGGTGTGCGCCAGCGAGCAAGCGGTGATTGCCGATAAAGAGATTTACAAAGAGTTGGCCGAAGAGTTCAAATCCTACGGCGTGTACTTCGCCAACAAAAAAGAAAAAGCCATGCTCGAAGAGTTTATCTTCGGCGTAACGGCGAATTGCGCCAGCTGCGGCGGGGCGAAACTCAATTCTGCGGTAGTGGGCAAACCGGCGGCATGGATTGCCGAGCAGGCTGGGTTTAAGGTACCTGAAAAAACCAACATCATCATCGCCGAATGCCGCGAAGTCGGCCCGAACGAGCCGCTGACCCGCGAGAAACTTTCGCCTGTTTTGGCCATGATTAAGGCGGATTCGACCGAACAAGGTTTGAAGTTCGCCGAAGAAATGGTCGCCTTTGACGGCTTGGGACACTCCGCCGCCATCCATACCGCCGACGAAGAATTGGTCAAAACGTTCGGCTCCCGCGTCAAAGCGCTGCGCGTGATTTGGAATTCGCCTTCCACCTTCGGCGGCATCGGCGACGTGTACAATGCCTTCCTGCCTTCTCTGACCCTCGGTTGCGGCTCTTACGGTAAAAACGCCGTCGGCGGCAACGTCAGCGCAGTCAATCTGTTAAACATCAAAAAAGTAGGCCGTCGGAGAAACAACATGCAATGGTTCAAAGTGCCCGCCAAAATCTATTTTGAACGCGATTCCATCCAATATCTGCAAGACATGAAAGACTGCGAAAAAGTCATGATTGTGACCGACCGTTCGATGGTTGACCTGGGCTTTGTCGATAAAATCACCCATCAACTGCATCAACGCAAAAACAAAGTGACCATCCAGCTGTTTACTGACGTTGAAGCCGATCCGAGCGTCCAAACCGTCTATAAAGGCACGGATTTGATGCGCAGCTTCCAGCCGGACACCATTATTGCGCTGGGCGGCGGCTCGCCGATGGACGCGGCCAAAGCCATGTGGCTCTTCTACGAGCAGCCGCAAGTCGATTTTGAAGACTTGGTGCAAAAATTCATGGACATCCGCAAACGCGCATTCCGTTTCCCTGAATTGGGCCGCAAAGCCAAATTTATCGGCATTCCTACCACGTCGGGTACAGGCTCCGAAGTGACGCCGTTTACCGTCATCAGCGACGGCGACAAAAAATATCCGATTGCCGACTACTCACTGACACCGACCATTTCGATTGTCGATCCTGCTTTTACCATGACAGTTCCGGCAGGTGTAACCGCCGATACCGGTTTGGACGTACTGACCCACGCCGTAGAAGCATACGTTTCCGTACTGGCGAACGACTTTACAGACGGCCTCGCCCTGCAAGCCATTAAGCTCGTGTTCCAATATCTCGAACGCTCCTACAAACACGGTGCGGCCGATCCTGAAGCGCGCGAGCATATGCACAATGCCTCCACCATCGCAGGCATGGCGTTTGCCAATGCGTTCTTAGGCATCAACCACTCGATGGCACACAAAATCGGTGGCAAATATCATGTTCCGCACGGTCGTGCCAACGCCATCCTGCTGCCGCACGTCATCCGCTACAACGGCACGCGTCCGCAGAAAACCGCCACTTGGCCGAAGTACAACTACTACAAAGCCGACCTGAAATATCAGGAAATCGCCCGTACCTTAGGCCTGCCATGCAGCACACCGGCAGAAGGCGTAGAATCCTTCGCCCGCGCCTGCCACGAACTGGCGGTCAACGTCGGCATCAAAATGTCGTTTAAAGAGCAGGGCATCGATGAGAAAACCTTCCTCGATGGCAGAAAAGAGCTGGCCATGATGTCTTTTGAAGACCAATGCACCCCGGCCAACCCACGCCTCGCGATGGTGGCCGATATGGAAGAAATCCTGACCAAAGCCTACTACGGCGAATAAAATAGGGTAGTTAAAAAGGCCGTCTGAAACCTGAATATAGGGTTTCAGACGGCCTGAGACCTTTGCAAAATTCCCCAAAATCCCCTAAATTTCCACCAAGACATTTAGGGGATTTCTCATGAGTACTTTCTTCCAGTAAACTGCCCAAGCCATGATTGCCAAACACATCGACCGCTTCCCACTGTTGAAGGTTTCCCTCATGCCAAAATGGATACATTATTGGCAGAAAAAGGCTTGTTTGATCCCCAAGAATTTAAGTTAAGTGTGATGGCAGCATTTGGCTATCGCAAGTAAGAGCCTCACCCAAAAACGCGAAGTGGTGGAATTTATTAAATAATGTTCCACTTTAAACTATCAACGACAAGAAAGGCTGAGCATACCAACATTGGCGTTTTAAGCCCTAACAATGAATACAGGAAGCACTTTATCGATAATTTTGGCCTAATTTTTCCAAGATATACTTAGTCCTGTTAAAACAAGCACCAACTGTTTTATATTTTAATTTCACAAACACTACCATGAAAAATATTAAATTTACCTTATTTGCCTTTTTAGTCGGCATATCCGCTTTATGGCTGTTTGCCACGCCATTTCCAGACAAGTGGGGCGTATTTCCCGTACGTAACCTATTATTACAGTTCACCGGCAGCATCAGCATACTGGCCATGAGTGCTTGTATGATTCTTGCAGTACGTCCCAAAATGTTGGAAGGACTATTTGGCGGATTGGATAAAATGTACCGCCTGCATAAATGGTTGGGCATCATTGCCCTTTCAGGCAGTATCCTGCATTGGATCAGTAAGCAATTCCCCAAATGGCTGGTAAAGCTCGGTCTGTTTGACGGCAAAAAGCCACCGCGCCCACCGATGCAGGAAGTCTTGACTTTAAAAGATTGGTTAGTTACCCAGCGCCATTTTGCTGAAGAAGTGGGTGAGATTGCTTTTTACGTTGCAGTCGTCTTATTGGTTATCGCACTGATCAAACTTATTCCCTACCGTTGGTTTGCCAAACTTCACATCTTAATTGTCCCTGTCTATATTGCACTCGTATGGCACACCATCGTATTGGCAAACTTTGCTTACTGGGCTCAGCCACTTGGCTGGTTGCTGGCTACCGCCCTATTCTTCAGTAGTATTTGTTCCCTCCTCGCCCTCTTTAAACGCATTGGTAAACCGCAAACCGCAACAGTAACTGCCATGAACCAAAACGGCTCCCTGCTTTCACTTACCCTGAATGCGCCAAAATGGCAGGGACACCAAGCCGGTCAATTCCTCTTTTTACGTGCACATGGAGAAAGCCACCCATTTACCATCGCTTCAAACTGGAATCCTGAAAATCAACAAATCAATCTTATCATCAAAGACTTGGGCGACTACACCCATCGTCTGTCTCAACGTTTGAACATCGGTGATACCGTTAAAATTGATGGTGCATATGGCCGCTTCAATTTTTCAGATAAAAATGAACAAATTTGGGTGAGTAACGGTATTGGTTTTACGCCTTTCCTTGCAAGGCTCAAAGAATTAGCCAAACAACCATCCAATCAACAAATTGACTGGTTCCATGCCGATAGAAATTTATCTGCAGAAATAATCAACCAATGGAAAGATTTGGCTCAACAAGCGAATGTTACATTCCACTATATTCCTTCTGAAACCCAAAGATTATCAGCTGATCATATTGTACAAAGCGTTCAGAATAGTGAAACCCGCAGTCTATGGCTTTGTGGTAGTCGTAGCTTTACAAACAGTATTGCAGGAAAACTTAAGACACGCTCATTGCATCAAGAGCTGTTTGAATTCCGCTAAATGAACCTGATGAGACCTTTGTTTGGATTTAGGCTGTCGTGGGAAGGGCTTTTTTGCAAAGGTCTCAGCCTTTCTTTATTCGTCTAAACCTTAGTTTTTATCAAAGCTAAGGTCTTCATTTGAATACGATGGTTCAAAAAATATCTTCATAACTTTAATTTAATGGTAAACCTTACAATTCAAGGAAATAACGGTTTTAAAAATAAAAGGCCGTCTGAAAACCTGTTTCCAAGTTTCAGACGGCCTTTATCCGTGTGGCTAAACCTTAAAAGCGGTTTAGACGACAATATTCACCAAGCGTCCGGGAACGACGATGATTTTCTTCGCAGGCTTGCCTTCCATGAATTTCACTGCGCCTTCGTTAGCGAGTGCGGCGGCTTCGAGGTCGGCTTTGGAGGCGTCGGCGGCGACGGTGATTTTGCCGCGCAGTTTGCCGTTGACTTGAACCATCACTTCGATTTCGGATTTAACCAAGGCGGCTTCATCGACGGTCGGCCAGCCTGCTTCCCACAGTTTCGCGCCGTTTAATTCGCTCCACAGGGTTTCGCAGATGTGCGGCACAATCGGCCACAGCAGGCGTACGACGGCTTCCAATACTTCTTGGGCGACGGCTCGGCCTTGTTCGCTGCCGGTGTCGGTTTTGTCGTATTGGTTGAGCAGTTCCATCACGGCGGCGATGGCGGTGTTGAACTGCTGGCGGCGGCCGTAGTCATCGCTGACTTTGGCGGTGGTGGCGTGCAGTTTGTGGCGTAGGTCTTTGAGTTCTTTAGACAAACCATCTTGGCTGCCTGCAAACGCTTTGACCGCGCCGCCTTGTTTCAGGTATTCGTAAACAGTACGCCACAGACGGCGCAGGAAGCGGTGTGCGCCTTCGACGCCGCTGTCGCTCCATTCGAGGGACTGTTCGGGTGGTGCGGCGAACATCATGAACAGGCGGGCGGTATCCGCGCCGTAGGCGTTAATCAGCTCTTGCGGATCGACGCCGTTGTTTTTGGATTTGGACATTTTTTCCGTGCCGCTGATGACGACAGGCAGGCCGTCGGCTTTCAGAACAGCGGAAACAGGGCGGCCTTTGTCGTCGAAAGTCAGCTCGACATCGGCAGGGTTGATCCAGTCTTTGCTGCCGTTGGCGTTTTCGCGGTAGTAGGTTTCGCAGACGACCATACCTTGCGTGAGCAGGCGTTCGAACGGTTCGTCAACATTGACCAAGCCTTCGTCGCGCATCAGTTTGGTGAAGAAGCGCGCGTACAGGAGGTGCAGAATCGCGTGTTCGATACCGCCGATGTATTGGTCAACCGAGCCCCAGTATTTCGCGGCTTCTGCCGATACCATGCCTTCTGCGAATTGAGGAGACATGTAGCGGAAGAAATACCAGCTCGATTCCATGAAGGTGTCCATGGTGTCGGTTTCGCGTTTTGCCGCGCCGCCGCAGCATGGGCAGGTGGTTTCGTAAAACTCGGGCATTTTTGCCAGCGGCGAACCCATGCCGTCGGGTACGACGTTTTCGGGTAAAACGACGGGCAGTTGGTCGGCTGGGACGGGTACGTCACCGCATTTTTCGCAATGGACGATGGGAATCGGGCAGCCCCAGTAGCGTTGGCGTGAAATACCCCAGTCGCGCAGGCGGTATTGGGTTTTCGGTTCGCCAGCGTCTTGGCTTTGCAGCTTGGCGGTGATGGCGTCAAAGGCCATCTGAAAATTCATGCCGTCCAAGTCGCCGCTGTTGACCAATACGCCGTTTTCTTTGTCGCCGTACCATTCTTGCCATTGGTTTGCGTCGAATGCGTTGTCGCCGACGGCAATGACTTGTTTTTTCGGCAGATTGTATTTGGTGGCAAACTCGAAATCGCGTTCGTCGTGCGCCGGAACAGCCATCACCGCGCCGTCGCCGTAACCCCACAATACATAGTTGGCAATCCACACTTCCAGCTTGTCGCCGTTAAGCGGATTGACGACATAGCGGCCGGTCGGCACGCCTTTTTTCTCCATCGTCGCCATATCGGCTTCGGCAACCGAACCGGCTTTGCATTCGGCGATAAATGCCTGCAATTCGGGTTTGTCGGCGGCTGCGGCGGTTGCCAGCGGATGCTCGGCGGCAACGGCAACATAAGTCGCGCCCATCAGCGTGTCGGGACGGGTGGTATAAACTTGCAGGAATTTCGCGTAATCGCCTTCCAAGCCTTGTTTGCTGTCGTCTGAAACGGCGAAGCGCACGGTCATACCGCGAGATTTGCCGATCCAGTTGCGCTGCATGGTTTTGACTTGTTCCGGCCAGTGTTCCAGCTTGTCCAAATCGTTGAGCAGCTCTTCGGCGTAATCCGTGATTTTGAAGTAATACATCGGGATTTCGCGTTTTTCAATCAACGCGCCCGAACGCCAGCCGCGTCCATCGATAACTTGCTCGTTGGCCAATACGGTTTGGTCGACCGGGTCCCAGTTCACCGTGCCGTTTTTGCGATAGACGATGCCTTTTTCAAACAGCTTGGTAAACAGCCATTGTTCCCAGCGGTAGTATTCGGGTTTGCAGGTAGCGACTTCGCGCTCCCAGTCAATCGCAAAACCCAGGCTTTTGAGCTGGGTTTTCATGTATTCGATGTTGTCGTACGTCCAAGCGGCGGGGGCGACGTTGTTTTTCATCGCCGCGTTTTCCGCCGGCATGCCGAACGCGTCCCAACCCATAGGCTGCATGACGTTGAAGCCGTTTAAGCGTTTGAAGCGGCTCAATACGTCGCCGATGGTGTAGTTGCGCACATGCCCCATGTGCAGCTTGCCGCTGGGGTAGGGGAACATGGAGAGGCAGTAGTATTTGGGTTTGGAAGCGTCTTCGGAGACGTTGAAAATACGCTCGTCATCCCATTTTTTCTGCGCCGCAGGCTCGATGGCGGCGGGTTGGTAATGTTCTTGCATGATGTTTCGCTTTGTACAAAAGGCGTTGGGAAATAAAATCAAACGCAGATTATAGCGGATTCAGAAGCGGATTGCTTGTGTCGTAACATCATGTCAAACCGCTTTGGCATTGTTGTTTCCCGTTTGTTTTGACATGGAAGAACGCAAACAATCAAAAGGCCGTCTGAAAACAGGGTTTCAGACGGCCTAGATATGAAACGGTTAACGGTAAGTCTGGCAACGGCCGCCATCAGCATCAGGCATAAAAAGGAAGCAACTTTTTTATCAAGGAAGAAAATCTTTCTAATATAAAACAGCGGTATAGGGTCAAATATTCTTTCACTTTAAGGCCATTATCATGTTTTGACAAGGCGAGGGAGGCTGTCTGAAACAAAATTTTCAGCCGGCCTTAAAAATATCGACTTGAGTTTTTTACCTTCCGCCCACATATCCGACCCAGTTCAAATTTATTCAAAACACTATCAAACTATGAGTACCCAAGATTATTACGAAACCCTTGGTGTTGCCCGCAGCGCTAGCGACGATGAAATCAAAAAAGCCTACCGCAAGCTGGCAATGAAATACCATCCCGACCGCAACCCTGACAACAAAGAAGCGGAAGAAAAATTTAAAGAAGTCCAAAAAGCTTACGACACCTTGTCTGACAAGGAAAAACGTACCATGTACGACCAATACGGCCATGCCGCGTTCGAACAGGGCGCAGGTGCGGGCGGATTCGGTGGCTTTGGCGGTTTTGGCGGCCAAGGCGGATTCGGTGGTGCGCAAGGCTTCGATTTTTCCGATATTTTCAGCCAAATGTTCGGCGGTGGCGGCAGCTCAGGCGGCCGTCAGCCGGATTACAGCGGCGCAGACTTGCAGGTCGGCATAGAGATTTCGCTTGAAGAAGCCGCCAAAGGCGTGAAAAAACGCATCAACATTCCGACTTATGAAGAATGTGATGTCTGCCACGGCTCAGGTGCCAAACCGGGCACATCCGCATCGACTTGTTCGACCTGTCACGGCTCAGGTACGGTACACGTCCGCCAAGCCATTTTCCAAATGCAGCAGACTTGTCCGACTTGTCACGGTACAGGCAAAGAAATCAAAGATCCTTGCGTCAAATGCCGTGGCGAAGGCCGCACCAAAACCAGCAAAACGGTTGAAGTCAACATTCCGGCAGGCATCGACGACGGTCAACGCATCCGTTTGAGCGGCGAGGGCGAGCCGGGTCAACACGGCGCGCCGGCAGGCGATTTGTACGTCAATGTCCGCGTAAGACAGCACAAAATCTTCGAGCG
Source organism: Neisseria sp. P0021.S005 (assembly GCF_051956955.1). Classification (NCBI taxonomy): domain Bacteria; kingdom Pseudomonadati; phylum Pseudomonadota; class Betaproteobacteria; order Neisseriales; family Neisseriaceae; genus Neisseria; species Neisseria sp. P0021.S005. The sequence continues at coordinate 8,638 of NZ_JBQCWY010000021.1, forward strand.
CAACGGCTTAGACCTGCATTGTGAACTGCCGATCAGCTTTGCCATTGCCGCATTGGGCGGTGAAGTCGAAGTGCCGACTTTGGACGGCAAAGTCAAACTGCACATTCCGAAAGAAACGCAAACCGGCCGCCGTATGCGCGTGAAAGGCAAAGGCATCAAGTCTCTGCGTTCTAGCTCGACCGGCGATTTGTACTGCCACATTTTGGTTGAAACACCGGTTAACCTGACCGACCGTCAGAAAGAGTTGCTGGAAGAATTTGAAAAAATCTCCTCCGGCCTCAATCTCAGCCAAACCCCGCGCAAAAAATCGTTTTGGGAAAAAGTAGGCGAAAAAGTAGGCGATTTGTTCTCCGATAATTAATCGCTGTGAAAAAGGCCGTCTGAAACCTGTTTACATTGAGTTTCAGACGGCCTTTTTTATATTTTTCAGACTTTTATCATCTTTTGTTGTTTCAATATAATTTTCTGTGCCATTTCCAAAAACAGTTTCTGCTCGTCTGCAGACAGATCAGCCAAGGATTCTTGGTTGATGGCTTTGGCAATTTCGGTGGAGCTTGATTGTAAAGCACGCGCGTGTTCTGTCAGCATAATCAAACGGCTGCGTGCATCTTCAGGATTAGGCTCCCGTGTAATCAATCCGTCTCGCTCCATCCGTGCCAGAGTGTTGGCAATCGTTGCCTGCTTCAAATCGGCACGCTCAACTAATTCCTGTTGGCTCAAGCCGTCTTTATTCCATAGCTCGATCAAAATTGGAAATTGTGCAGGCGCAATCCCCAGTGGTTTTAAGCCTTCGCTCAATAAAATGGCAAATTGGCGGGCAATATGGTTCATCAAATAGCCTGCCGATTCAGTTTTGAAAACTTCGTTCACTTTGTTTCCTTTAAAATCAGATTATTGCGGATCATATCACAAATATAGCTTGCTATCTTAATTCATAGCACGCTATACTTATTTTAACTCGATAGCTTGCTATTTAAATGCTTTCAGACGACCTCTCTTAAATGTTCAAGGAAACCATAATGAACCGCAATACTTTACGCAAAATCCACGCCGCCGCAGGGGTGGGCGCATTTTTATTCATCGCTTCGTTTTGGAGCAGCACCGTGTTCAGCGAACTCTTCGGCTCGCACGAAACCGTCGCCGCCGTGAAGCAAACCATTGTTTATGCGCTGTTCGGGTTGATTGCCTGCATGGCAACCGTAGGCGCAACAGGCATGAAAATGGGTGGGAAAAGCAAACATACTGCGATTGCCGCCAAACGCCGCCGTATGCCCTTCATCGCCGCCAACGAAATGTTGATTTTGCTGCCTTGCGCGTTTTTCTTAAACAGCCGCGCCGCCGCAGGACAGTTTGACAGCGTGTTTTATATCGTTCAAATCGTAGAACTGATTGCTGGTGTGGCTAATCTGACGCTGTTGGGACTGAGCATGAAAGACGGATTTTCTATCCGTAAACCCAAATTGAAATCCATTTAATTGTTAATTTAAGAGAAAACATCATGAAACCTGATATTCCGCAACGTTACGGCACTACAACCCGCTTTCTGCATTGGACTATGGCGGCCTGCTATCTGTTTATGTTTGCAACCGCCATTGCTTGGAATATGGATGAAAGTCTGAAGTTTTTGACTAATCCTCATAAAGCGGTTGGCTTTCTTCTGCTGATATTGTCTGCTTGGCGTGTGATGCGGGCAATCCGCCAGTCCAGAAATCGACCGGTTGGCAGTATGGCTGCCAAATTTGGACATTGGGCAATGTATCTCCTGATGCTTGCCGTTCCAGTCACAGGTGTTATGAGACAAATTACTCAGGAAGGACAGATTCACGGAGCACTGGCATTTTCGTTGCTGTTCTTGTCTCTGGGACATATCGGCATGGTCGTTTACCACTACATCAAAGGCGAATCCGTAATGCCCCGAATGTTCGGAAGAGTTTAAATATCTCACATCAATTCAAACCTATAAGGAACTATCCATATGAATATCCGTAAAAAAACAGCTCTGATTGCCGCTGCCGCCACTGCCTTTGTCGCTGTCGGTTGTACTGCAAATGCCAAACAGTGGCAGGAAAAATGTGAAGCCTTTCAAAACAGTGTTGTCCTCATTAATACTTTTGAAGTGCCGCAGGGTAAAGAAGCCGAAGCTTTGGCTTCTTGGCAAAAAGCGCGTGATTTTTTGAAAACCCAGCCAGGCTATATAGCTACGCGCCTGCACCAAAATATAGATCCAAACGGTAAATATCATTTGGTCAACGTAGCCCGTTGGCGCAATATGGAAGATTTTAAAGCCGCTACTGCCAAGATGCGTCAGGCCCTGCCGGATAATATGCCTGAAGGGGTTGCAGCCAGCCCGGGTTTGTTTAAAGTGATTGAAAACGATATGCCGCATGGTTTTGGCAGATACAATGGCAAAGGATTCGGCCGTAAATTTGAAGTATGCGGCAAGTAATCGCAGGCCGTCTGAAACCTACTTGAATCAGGTTTCAGGCGGACTTTTGTTTTTCTTTCTGTTGCTTCAAGCCATGGTTTGCCTTACAATTCGCGCTTCACTCTTACGGGAGTAGCCATTCGGCGCAATGCCGAAACCGTTGTCAACATAATCGGCTTGTGCGGCCGTGGCAGCGGTATCTTCTCTGCTTTATCGGAAGACAGGCAAGACGTAAGCGTTGTCCATACCCTTGCGGGCGGTATGCACAGCGCTTTTTGTTTGCCCGCTTTTCGGTTGAGTATCTTAAATCATGGAAGCTTTTTTCTCCTCGACGCTGGGCGTTGCCATTGCCGAAATCGGCGATAAGACGCAATTGCTCGCACTCTTTTTAGCTGCACGTTTTGCCCACAAAAACGCGATTGTTGCCGGTATTTTTATTGCAACCCTGTTGAACCATCTTGTTTCAGCCGCACTCGGTGTCTGGCTGGCATCCGCTATTTCGCCCGAAGTCATGAAATGGGTGGTTGGCGGCAGTTTTATTGCGGTTGGATTGTGGCTGCTATTGCCGGACAAAGACGAAGATCCTGACGGTAAGTGGCTGAAATACGGCGCATTTACGGCGACGGTTGTCCTGTTTTTCTTGGCTGAAATCGGCGATAAAACGCAGATTGCAACAGTTCTTTTGGCAGCAAAATACCAATCTATCCTGCTGGTCGTGGTCGGCAGTATTGCCGGTTTGATGATTGCTTCTGTGCCTGCCGTGTATTTGGGCGAAATGCTGATGCGCAAGATTCCGGCCAAAGCAGTGCGCATTGCCGCATGTATCTTGTTCTGCCTGCTGGGTATTTTGACCCTGCTTGGCGACGGTATCGTGTTGAAGGCCGTCTGAAATGTGGGACATTGTTTTTGAACACAAAGATTTTGTGGTCATTAATAAGCCTTGCGGCGTATCGGTGCACAGCGAATCGGAAGGGGATGTTTGCCTGACCGCTTCGCTGGCGCAGCAGCTCGGTGTTGAACGCGTGTGGCTGGTTCACCGTTTGGACAAGGCCACCAGCGGCCTGTTGCTGTTTGCGCTCAACCGCGACAGCGCGGCGGCTTTGTCGGCACAGTTTGCCGAGAAAACTATGCGTAAAACGTATTTGGCACTCAGTACGCACAAGCCGGCGAAAAAGCAGGGCTGGGTGAAAGGCGGTATGGCGCGTTCGCGGCGCGGTACATGGAAGCTGACGCGAGACGAGGATAATTTTGCCGTTACCCGTTTCAGCAGCCAAAGCCTGAAGCCCGGTTTGCGCCTGTTTGTGTTGCAACCGTTTACCGGCAAAACCCATCAGCTGCGCGTGGCCATGAAAAGCATAGGCAGTCCGATTTTGGGCGATACGCTGTATGGCGGCGATGAGGCGGGACATCTGTTTTTGCACGCTTGGCGTTTGGTTTTCGACTATCGCGGCGAGCATTTCGATATTCGGGTTGCGCCCGATAAAACATGGCCGTCTGAAATCGATTTGTCGGCGTGTTTGGGTTCGGATGAATCCGAATAGAAGCAGTGAGATTTTTGTGTATATTAAAAAAGGCCGTCTGAAATTGTTCAGACGGCCTTTTGCTTGTTTTAAGTTTACATTTCCAATTCGCTCAAACCCGGCAAGTCGGCAAAACAGCGGTCGTGCGTGATTTGGCAGAAGTTGTCCAAATAGCCTTTGTTGGCATCTTCCGTACGAATGGCTGCATAAAGTTTGCTTTGCAGGCCGTCTGAAGTGATTTTGCGATGGACGACGTAGCCTTTTTCCAGATACGGCATGACCGTCCAATAGGGCAGGGCGGCGATGCCGCGTTTGCTGGCAACCAGTTGAATAATGGCAATGGTCAGCTCGCTGTGGCGGCGCGGCGGATTAATGCCTTTAGGCAGCAGCACTTTTTTAGGCAAATCCAGCATTTCGTCGGGGACGGGATAAGTAATCAGGGTTTCGTCGATAAAATCTTCCGCTTCCCAAACATCTTTGTCGGCAAGTGGGTGGTCTTCTGCACAGATGCCGACCATTTCATAGGCAAACAGAGGGCGGTAGCTGATGCCGTTGAGTGGCTCGGCTTCGGAAACGATGGCAAGGTCGGCACGGTGTTGTAGCAGCAGCCCGACCGGATCGGCTTGGAAACCGGAAACGATGTCCAATTCAACTTGCGGCCATAAGGGGCGGAACTCGCCCATGGCAGGCATCAGCCAGTCGAAGCAGGTGTGGCATTCGACGGCAAGCCTGAGTTCGCCCGCTTCGCCTTCGATAATCCGCACCAAATCACGTTCGGCGGCAGCAACCTGCGGCAACAGCTCGCGCGCCAGTTGCAATAGGCGCATACCGGCCGGAGTGAAGCGCAGTGGTGTGGATTTGCGTTCAAACAACGGCGTTTCGTAATAATTTTCCAAGGCGCGGATTTGGTGCGACAGGGCGGATTGGGTCAGGAAAACCCGTTTGGCGGCAAGGGAAACGCTGCCGGTTTCTTCTAAAGCCAGCAAGGTTTTGAGATGACGCAATTCGATAATAGAGTCCATGTGTTTTCAGACGGCCTGTGGGTAAGGTGGTGTATATTAAAATAATTCATGATGATGTGCAAATGATTAATGTTGGGAATGATTGCTGAAATCGGAATGTAAGAATTTGAGGCATAAACAGATTTTGCGGTTAGAATGCGAAGCTGTTTTTGAAGATAGATATAAGGAGCGGAATATGGCTTTACGCCGCGAAATTCTGGCCTGGTGCGATGAGACATTGCAGGTCTGGCTGTTTAAGGACTATGCGCCCAACGGTTTGCAGGTCGAAGGCAAAGAAGAAATTGCCAAAATCGCCACTTCGGTTACCGCCAGCAAAGCAGCAATCGATTTTGCCGTAGGGCAGGGGGCGGATATGCTTTTGGTTCACCACGGCATGTTTTGGAAAAGCGAGCCTGTCACGATTACCGGTTGGAAAAAAGCACGCATTGAAACCTTGCTGCAATACCAAATCAATATGGCGGGCTACCACCTGCCGCTGGACGCACACCCGCAATTAGGCAATAACGCACAGTTGGCTGAGAAACTCGATTGGGTGCTCGAAAAACAATTCGGCGAGCAAAACCTGTTGAATACAGGCCGTCTGAAAACCACGCAAACGTTGGCGCAGTTGTCTGAATGCATTGAGGCGGTATTTGACCGCAAGCCGACCGTTATCGGCGATCTTGAACGCGAAATCAAACGCATTGCCTGGTGCAGTGGCGGTGCGCAGGGATTTTTTCAGACGGCCGTAGACGAAGGTGTCGATGTGTATCTGACCGGTGAGATTTCCGAAGCGCAATATCATCTTGCCAATGAAACGGGTGTGGCATTTATCAGTGCCGGCCACCACGCGACAGAACGTTACGGCGTCCGCGCCTTAGGCGATGCTGTGGCAGAAAAATTCGGTATTGAAGTGGTTCACTTTGATGAAAACAACCCTGCCTGAGTATTGAGCAATATCATAAAAACTTTACCTTATTTTAAATAATGCTTTGAGTATTACAACAAACTAGGTAGAATTACGCTGTTTAATGGCTCGGTATTCCCAAAATTTTAGGACGACTGAATAATGGATAATCAAGAAATCAACAACGGTCGCCGCCGTTTTCTGACACTGGCTACTTGCGGTGCAGGCGGTGTGGCGGCTCTAGGCGTAGCTACGCCTTTCGTGGCCAGCTTCTTCCCATCGGAGAAAGCTAAGGCTGCCGGTGCTGCTGTCGAAGTGGATGTCAGCAAAATCGAAGCAGGCCAAATGCTGACTGCCGAATGGCAGGGTAAACCGATTTGGCTGGTCAACCGCACAGATCAACAGCTCAAAGACTTGAAAAGTTTGGATGGTGCAGTTACAGACCCTAATTCCGAAGTGGATCAGCAACCGGAATACGCTAAAAACGAGCACCGTTCGATCAAGCCGAACCTCCTCGTCGCTATCGGTATCTGTACCCACCTGGGTTGCTCTCCGACTTACCGTCCCGACGTTGCCCCTGCGGATTTGGGTGCAGACTGGAAAGGCGGTTTCTTCTGCCCTTGCCACGGTTCGAAATTCGACATGGCAGGCCGCGTATACAAAGGTGTTCCTGCACCGACCAATTTGGTTGTACCGCCTTACAAATATCTGAGCGATACGACTGTTTTGGTGGGCGAAGACTAAAAATAAGGAACGATAATTATGGCAAACCAAACCAATAGCAAAGCAAAAGCATTGTTAGGCTGGATGGACGCTCGCTTCCCTCTGTCTAAAATGTGGAATGAGCATTTGGCTCAATACTATGCGCCAAAGAACTTCAACTTCTGGTATTACTTCGGCTCTTTGGCTCTGCTCGTCCTTGTAATTCAAATCGTCAGCGGTATTTTCCTGACCATGAACTACAAACCGGACGGCAACCTTAACGCCTACCATCTGCCTGCTGCCTTTACTGCAGTAGAGTACATCATGCGCGACGTGTCCGGCGGCTGGATTATCCGCTACATGCACTCCACTGGCGCATCTTTCTTCTTCATCGTCGTTTATCTGCACATGTTCCGCGGTCTGATTTACGGTTCGTACAAAAAACCTCGTGAATTGGTGTGGATTTTCGGTTCCCTGATTTTCTTGGCATTGATGGCAGAAGCTTTTATGGGTTACCTGTTGCCTTGGGGTCAAATGTCCTTCTGGGGTGCGCAGGTAATTATTAACCTGTTCTCCGCCATCCCTGTTATCGGTCCTGATTTGTCCACTTGGATCCGCGGTGACTTCAACGTTTCCGACGTTACTTTAAACCGCTTCTTCGCCCTGCACGTTATCGCTGTACCTTTGGTATTGCTCGGCTTGGTTGTGGCTCACATCATCGCCCTGCATGAAGTGGGTTCTAACAACCCTGATGGCGTTGAAATCAAGAAAAACAAAGACGAAAACGGTATTCCACGCGATGGTATCCCATTCCATCCTTACTACACCGTTAAAGACATCTTGGGCGTCGTTGTATTCCTGATTGTCTTCTGTTCTGTGTTGTTCTTTGCACCTGAAGGCGGCGGCTACTTCCTCGAAGCGCCAAACTTCGATGCAGCGAATGCGCTGAAAACACCTCCGCACATTGCGCCGGTATGGTACTTCACTCCGTTCTACGCAATTCTGCGTGCGATTCCTTCCTTTGCCGGTACTCAGGTATGGGGCGTAATCGGTATGGGTGCAGCAGTTGTCCTGATTGCCTTGTTGCCTTGGTTGGATAAAGGCGAAGTTAAATCTGTCCGTTATCGCGGCCCAATCTTCAAAACTGCGTTGGTTCTGTTCATCATTGCCTTCATCGGTTTGGGTATTTTGGGTGCAATGGTAGCAACTGATACCCGTACTTTGGTTGCACGTATCCTGTCTTTCGTCTACTTTGCATTCTTCCTAGGTATGCCGTTCTATACCAAACTGGATACCAACAAACCAGTTCCTGAACGCGTAACCATGAGCACTACTAAACAAAAAATTATGTTCTTTGTTTATGTCGGTATTACCGTTGTTGGTGCTTACTTGTTTGCAACCAATATCTGATGAGGGCAGCGAAAATGAAACAAACTCTGAAAAACTGGTTTGCTGCCTTATTGCTGGCAGTGCCTATGAGTGCAGCCGTCGCCAGCGGCGGCCATGCAAACTATGAAAAAGTCGATATCGACCTGCGTGACCAAGTCAGCCTGCAGCACGGTGCGCAAATCTTTACAAACTACTGTTTGTCTTGCCACTCTGCCAGTGGTATGCGCTTCAACCGTCTGAAAGACATCGGTTTGACTGAAGATGAAATCAAGAAAAACCTGATGTTCACAACAGACAACGTTGGTGACGTGATGGTAGCGGCCATGGATCCGAAAGATGCTTCCAAATGGTTGGGTGCGCCTCCGCCGGATTTGACCCTGATTGCCCGTTCTAAAGGTGCGGACTACCTGTACGCTTATATGCGCGGCTTCTATAAAGACCCAACTCGTCCGACCGGTTGGAACAATACCGTTTTGGCCGGCGCGAGTATGCCTCACCCATTGTGGGAGCAACAAGGTGTTCAAGCCGTTGAATTGGATGCCAAAGGTCAGCCCGTTATGATTAAAGACGAGCATGGCAACCTGACTCCTAAACTGTATTGGGAATCTACCGGTCTGCATAGCCGTCGTCTGCCTAATGGTAAAGTAATCCAAAAAGAGTACGATGCTTATGTGCGCGATTTGGTGAACTACTTGGTATACATGGGCGAACCTGCTCAATTGCAACGCCACCGTATCGGTTACATGGTTTTGACATTCCTGTTTGCCGTAATGTTGCCGTTGGCGTACTTCCTGAAAAAAGAATTCTGGAAAGACGTTCATTAATTCTTTTGAATCAAAAAGGCAAACCTGTTTCAGGTTTGCCTTTTTTGTTTGCTTAATCAATTTATGTCGGATTAATGCAAATCTAAAAATTGCTTAATGTAAACAGTGTGTTATTTTAAATTTCTGGATTAAGTATTTGAAATTATGTATAATTCTTTCTGAATTTTTATAAGGCTTAAGGCCGTCTGAAAAGATTGATCAGGAGTAGAAGATTATGATGACTTTGTATTCGGGTATTACTTGTCCATTCAGCCAACGTTGCCGTTTTGTATTGTATGAAAAAGGCATGGATTTTGAAATCAAAGATGTGGACGTGTTCAATAAACCCGAAGACTTGGCTTTGATGAATCCGTATAACCAAGTACCGGTTCTGGTTGAGCGTGATTTGATTTTGCACGAATCAAACATCATCAACGAATACATTGACGAGCGTTTCCCTCATCCTCAGTTGATGCCGGGTGATCCTGTTATGCGCGGTCGCGGCCGTTTGGTACTGTACCGTATGGAAAAAGAATTGTTCAGCTTGGTGCAAGTGT
>NZ_JBQCWY010000022.1:0-17750 GCF_051956955.1 Neisseria sp. P0021.S005
ACAGCGTTATGAACAATTCAGTCATCACCGTCATCGGTAAAGACCGTGTGGGCATTGTGTACGACGTTTCCAAAATTTTAGCGGAAAACCAAATCAATATTCTCAACATCAGCCAACAGCTGATGGATGATTTTTTTACCATGATTATTTTGGTGGACACTTCAAAATGCACCAAATCGCGTCAAGAGGTTTTGGATTTGTTTGCGGAAGAGAGCAAAAAACTCGCGCTTGATATCCGTATGCAAAACGAAGAAATTTTCCAAGCCATGCACCGTATTTAAGTCGGAGGGAGAGCCATGAGTATTCAATCCGGCGAGATTTTAGAAACCGTCAAAATGGTGGCCGACCAGAATTTTGACGTGCGCACCATTACCATCGGCATTGATTTGCACGACTGCATCAGCAGCGATATCAATGTGTTGAACCAAAACATTTACAATAAAATCACCACTGTTGGCAAAGACTTGGTGGCGACGGCAAAATATCTGTCTGCCAAATACGGCGTACCGATTGTGAATCAGCGTATTTCCGTCACACCGATTGCCCAAATCGCCGCGGCCACCCATGCCGATTCCTATGTCAGCGTGGCGCAAACTTTGGATAAGGCTGCCAAAGCGATAGGCGTGTCCTTTATCGGCGGCTTTTCCGCGTTGGTGCAAAAAGGCATGTCGCCTTCGGACGAAGTGCTGATCCGTTCCATTCCCGAAGCGATGAAGACTACTGATATCGTGTGTAGCTCCATCAATATCGGCAGCACGCGCGCCGGTATCAATATGGATGCGGTCAAGCTGGCAGGCGAGACCATCAAACGCACGGCGGAAATCACGCCCGAAGGTTTCGGCTGCGCCAAAATTGTCGTGTTCTGCAACGCAGTGGAAGACAACCCGTTTATGGCGGGCGCGTTTCATGGTTCGGGCGAAGCGGATGCCGTTATCAATGTCGGCGTATCGGGGCCGGGCGTGGTCAAAGCCGCGCTGGAAAATTCGGACGCGGTCAGCCTGACCGAAGTTGCGGAAGTTGTGAAGAAAACTGCCTTCAAAATCACCCGCGTGGGCGAACTCATCGGCCGCGAAGCCTCGAAAATACTGGGCATCCCATTTGGTATTCTTGATTTATCGTTGGCTCCAACCCCCGCTGTCGGCGACTCGGTGGCGCGCATCCTTGAAGAGATGGGCTTGAGCGTCTGTGGTACGCACGGCACGACAGCGGCTTTGGCCTTGCTGAACGATGCCGTGAAAAAAGGCGGCATGATGGCTTCCAGCGCGGTCGGCGGTTTGAGCGGCGCGTTTATCCCCGTTTCGGAAGACGAGGGCATGATTGCCGCTGCCGAAGCTGGTGTGCTGACGCTGGACAAACTCGAAGCCATGACCGCTGTCTGCTCCGTTGGTTTAGACATGATTGCTGTACCCGGCGATACGCCTGCTCATACCATTTCCGGCATCATCGCCGACGAAGCCGCCATCGGCATGATCAACAGTAAAACAACTGCCGTGCGCATTATTCCGGTAACCGGCAAAACCGTCGGCGACAGCGTCGAGTTCGGTGGCCTGTTGGGCTACGCGCCTGTGATGCCGGTTAAAGAAGGTTCGTGCGAAGTGTTTGTCAACCGAGGCGGCAGAATCCCGGCTCCGGTTCAATCAATGAAAAACTGATTGGATTGATAAATAAAAAAAGGCCGTCTGAAATTGATTTTCAGACGGCCTTTTATTTATAGCTATTTGGTAAAACGTTTTTAGAAAATAATATCTTGATTATTTCCCTTTTTTCAAAATACCGGATTCTGCAATTTTTTTGGCAATGTCTTTAGCTGATCTTTTCAGAACATCTTTGCTATTTCCTCCAAATACTCCCATTGCCAACATACCGTCAGTTTGAATATTACCGACAATTTTTCCGCTTTCTTTATCAACCAGTGTTGTAACGATTTTTGACGTTGCTTTGCCTGCGCCAAAGCCCACCCAATAACGCAGAGCACGGTTTCCTTCATTAAAGTTTTCGATATTGATATTAATATCTAAGTCATCGCCTACGGTATAACCGAGAGTGGTTAATTCATTGTTCAAGTATTGGGTAAAAAGTGCGCGTGTATCAGATGGAATATGATCTTGGGAAAGATCACGAATAGTGTAGCTATGGTAGCTTTTTTCTTTTTGTCCGAAATCAACAGTACTGGTTGTTGAACAAGCAGATAAAGCAAAGGCTAATGCCGTTAGTGTGAGTAGTTTTTTCATGGTAAAAGTTCTCTTTTTTAATTGATAAAATGCTTAAGTTTAAGCAAATCGAATTATCAATCATTTTTTCTTTTCTTTCAATTTATTATGCTTATATATTAAGGTAATTCAAAGTTTAGCTTTATATAAACAACAAAAGGCCGTCTGAAATTTCAGACGGCCTTTTATATTTGCAGGCTGATTATTTAAATATATTTTTAATAATGCCCATTACGCTGCGGGAAATGGCGTTGGTTACTTGGCGGTTGATTTGGCTGCCGATGGCGTCGGCAACGTTGTAGCCCAAACCTTGGCCGGATTTTTTGCGTCCGCCGCTCAAACCGCCGATCAGTCCGCCGAGAATGCCGGGATCGGCATTGGCAGCCTCTTTTTCTGCGGTTTTTTGCGCTTTTTCCTGCTCTTTGGCGGCATTTGTGGCTTCTTTTTCAGCGGCAGCCTGGCTGTCTGCTTCGGCCAATGCTTCAAAGGCGGAGTAGTTGTCCACCATGTCTTTGTAGGTTGGATACAAATCGTCGTTTTGGAACAGGCGGTTGCGTTCCTCTGCGGTAAGCGGGGTTAAGGAAGATTGCGGCGGCAGTATGAGGGCGCGTTCTACCGGCTCGGGCATACCTTTTTCATCAAGGAAGGAAACGAGGGCTTCGCCGACGCCGAGTTCGGCAATCGCTTCGGCAACTTTGATGTTTGGGTTGCTGCGGAAGGTTTCGGCAGCGGCTTTGACTGCTTTTTGGTCGCGCGGTGTGAAGGCACGCAGGGCGTGTTGTACGCGGTTACCCAGTTGGCCGAGAATAGTATCGGGCAAGTCGAGCGGGTTTTGGGTGACGAAATATACGCCCACGCCTTTGGAACGGATCAGGCGCACGACTTGTTCGATTTGTTCGACCAACGCATTGGCGGCATTGTCGAACATCAAATGCGCTTCGTCGAAGAACATCACAAATTTTGGTTTGTCCAAATCGCCGACTTCGGGCAGGGTTTCAAACAACTCCGCCAGCATCCACAGCAAAAACGCGCTGTACATACGCGGAGAGCACATTAGTTTTTCGGAATTAAGGATGTTGATGATGCCTTTGCCGTTGTCGGTTTGCATCCAGTCTTGCAGGTTGAGGGAAGGTTCGCCGAAGAATTTTTCTGCACCTTCGTTTTCCAAAGTCAGCAGTTGGCGTTGAATTGCGCCGATACTGGCGGCAGAAACGTTGCCGTATTGCGTGCGGTATTCCGAAGCATGGTCGGAAACGTGTTTCAACATGCTGCGCAGGTCTTTCAAGTCCAGAATGTGCCAGCCTCTGTCATCGGCAACTTTGAACACGAGGTTGAGCAGGCCTTCTTGCGTATCGTTCAGATTCATCAGGCGGGCCAAAAGCATAGGGCCCATTTCTGAAACGGTTACGCGTATGGGAATACCGGTTTCGCCGTAAACATCCCAAAAGCGCACGGGGAAATTTTGCAGCCAATGTTCGCCCAAATCAAACTCGGCGATGCGTTCGCCTACTTTGCCGCTGTTGGCACCGGCTTGCGCGATGCCTGACAAATCGCCTTTGACATCGACCAAGAATACAGGGACGCCTTCGCTGCTGAAGGCTTCCGCCATACGGCGTAGGGTAACGGTTTTACCCGTACCGGTCGCACCGGCGATCAAGCCGTGGCGGTTGGCCATTTTGCCTTGGATTTCGAGCGTTTTCCCGTCGGCACGCGCAATTTGAAATGTAGTCATGATTATTCCTTAGAATCCGTGATGTGAAACAATTTGTTGTCTTAAAAAACAAGCATTTTAACGTTTGCGGCGAGGGGATTCAACCAAGCAAAGTTTCAGACGGCCTTAAGTTTTGCAAAGGTTTTTTTGCAGTGATTGGACAAGGTTGAAATCTGCTATAATTCCATCCAATCCGCAACCGTCTGACAAGGCGGTTGTTTTCTTTGTTTTTTGAATATTTTTTACGAAAGCGAAAGTCGGAATGACTGCACAACAAGCCCCTTTGGGCGAAAAAACCATGGCCGTGCTGATGGCGATGTTGGTCGCGCTGATGCCGTTTTCTGTCGATGCCTATCTGCCTGCGATTCCCGAAATGGCAAAGTCGCTGGGTTCGGACATCCACCGTATTGAGCAAAGTCTGAGCTTTTTTATGTTTGGCGTGGCGTTTGGTCAGGTGGTCGGCGGTTCGATTTCGGATATTAAAGGCCGCAAACCTGTCGCCTTGGTGGGATTGAGCATTTATTTTGCCGCCGTTATCGGTTTGACGATGGTGAATAATGTCGAGCAGCTGTTGAACTTGCGTGCTTTGCAGGCGTTTGGCGCGGGGATGACCGTGGTGATTTCCGGTGCGATGGTGCGCGATTATTATTCCGGACGCAAAGCCGCGCAGATGTTTGCCTTAATCGGCATTATTCTGATGATTGTGCCATTGATGGCACCGATGATTGGTGCAGGCTTGCAGAATTTGGGCGGCTGGCGCATGATTTTCGGCTTTCTGGCCTGTTATTCGCTGCTGCTTTGGGGTTTGATGTGGTATTTCCTGCCTAAGCCGCACCAAAAAGGCAAAATCAGCATGGACGTGTTCGGCGTGGTGGCCGGCAGGTTTAAACGTGTTTTGAGAACGCGCGCCGCGATGGGCTATCTGTTTTTCCAAGCTTTCAGTTTTGGTTCGATGTTTGCCTTTTTGACCGAATCATCGTTCGTGTACCAACATCTGTATCATGTTTCACCAAACCAATATGCTTGGATATTTGCGCTCAATATCATTACCATGATGTCGTTTAACCGCGTTACCGCATGGCGTTTGAAAACCGGTACGCATCCGCAAAACATCCTCAAATGGGGCATTATCGTCCAATTTTCCGCCAATCTGCTGATGACGGTTTTGGTGTTGTCGCTGTCTTTGCCGCCTTTGTGGGCTTTAGTGCCATGTGTGATGTTTTCAGTCGGTACGCAAGGCTTGGTCGGTGCGAACACTCAGGCCTGCTTTATGAGCTATTTCAGTGCAGAGGGCGGCAGCGCAAATGCGGTTTTAGGCGTGTTCCAATCCCTTGTCGGCGCATCGGTCGGTATGGCAACGACTTGGCTGCATAATGGTTCCGCCTTGGTAATGGCCGGTATGATGTTAAGCTCGACCGTATGCGGTATCGTACTGTTGTGGATTTGCTCGCATCAGGCTTGGATGGAAAACGATAAAAAAGAATATGTTTAACCTTCAGGCCGTCTGAAAAACGGTTTCAGACGGCCTCGACTTTATATTGAAGAAATTAACCATGAGTACCAGCAAACAACGCCCCATCGGCGTATTCGATTCCGGTGTCGGCGGCTTGACCAACGTCCGCGCCCTGATGGAACGCCTGCCGATGGAAAACATCATCTATTTCGGCGATACCGCACGCGTTCCCTATGGCACCAAATCCCGCGCCACCATCGAAACCTTCGCCATGCAGATTGTCGATTTCCTGCTGGAAAACGATGTCAAAGCACTCGTCATCGCGTGCAACACCATCGCTGCCGTTGCCGGACAAAAAATCCGCCAAAAAGCAGGCAATATGCCCGTATTGGACGTCATTTCCGCCGGTGCGGAAGCTGCTTTGCAAACCACTAAAAACAACCGAATCGGCATTATCGCGACCAACACCACCGTCAACAGCAATGCCTACGCGCGTGCCATCCATTCAAAAAACAACGACACGCTGGTGCGCACACAAGCCGCGCCCCTGCTTGTGCCATTGGTAGAAGAAGGCTGGCTCGATCACGAAGTCACCCGCCTGACCGTGCGCGAATACTTGAAGCCGCTTTTGGCCGACGACATTGATACGCTGGTGTTGGGTTGTACCCACTTCCCACTGCTCAAACCGCTTATCGGCTGCGAAGCACAAAACGTTACCTTGGTCGACTCCGCCATCACCACCGCCGAAGCCACCGCCAAAGCCTTAGCGCAAGCAGGTTTGCTGAATACAGAAAACGACAACCCGGATTACCGCTTCTATGTCAGCGACATCCCACTGCGTTTCCGTACCATCGGCGAACGCTTCTTAGGCAGAAGTATGGAGCAGATTGAAATGGTAACGTTGGGTTGATGGGAAATATTAAAGGCCGTCTGAAATTTCAGACGGCCTTTGCTTTATAGCAAACTCGAAATTTAAGCCACGAAATCCAAACCTATATCCAACGAGCGGCTGCTGTGGGTCAGATAGCCGAGGGCGATGCCGTCCACGCCGGTTTGTGCCACGCGCTTCAGGCGGTCGAAGCCGATGCCACCCGATGCTTCGCAATAGATGGTGTGTGTGTGGACGGTTTGTGTGTGGCAGCGGTTTGCCGCTTCTTTCAAGGTTTCGTCGTCCATGTTGTCCAGCAAAATCCGTTCCGCGCCAGCCGCGATGGCTTCGTCCAGTTGTGCCAACGTGTCCACTTCGATTTCCACGCAAGTCAACGGTCCGACCGCCTGCTTCGCTTGCCGAACGGCTTGGGCGATGCTGCCGCAATAGGCGAGGTGGTTGTCTTTGATGAGTACGGCGTCGTCCAAGCCCATGCGGTGGTTTACGCCGCCGCCTGCCCTGACGGCGTATTTTTGCAGGACGCGAAGCAGTGGGATGGTTTTGCGGCTGCACACGATGTCCACATTGTAACCAGCAACTTCGGCTACTGCATGTGCGGTGGCGGTGGCGATGCCGCTCAAGTGCGTAAGATAGTTGAGCGCAGTACGTTCGACGGCGAGCAGCGCGCGGGCGTTTCCTGCGATGGTGGCAAGTGTCTGACCTACGCAAACGGCTTGCCCATCTTGGATTTCGGCTTGGAAACGGACGGACGGATCCATCGTCTGAAAGGCAAGACGCGCCAAATCCATGCCGGCGATAACGCCGTCTTTGCGGCTGACGAGGAAAAGTTTGGCGGTTTTGTCGGGAGTGATAACGGCGGCGGACGTAACATCGCCTCGCCTGCCTAAATCTTCGCTCAAGGCTTGTTCTACCATGGGGCGCAACAGGGTATCGGGTAGAGGAAGAAGATTGTTTTCAGACGACATGAAGGTTCCTTTGTTGAAAAATATTGATATTTGCCTGATGGGACAAAATTTAATTTGAGGCCGTCTGAAAATCAGTTAGTGGCTACCCAGCGGCAGTCCAATATCAGAAATCAGCTGATCGGGTAGGACGTCGTCGCGGAATCGGTAAAGCTGTGCAGGACGGCCTTTACTGCCTGATACGCCGGTATCCGACGGCTCGATGAGGTTTTGCTGCTGAATCTGGCGGCGGAAGTTTTGCTTGTGCAGCAATCTGCCGCTGATGGCTTCGACGCTGTTTTGCAGTTGCAGCAGTGTGAATTCGGGCGGCATCAGTTCAAAAATCACGGGGCGGTATTTGATTTTGGCTCGTAGGCGGGATAAGGCTGTCGCCAGTACGCGGCGGTGGTCGTGGCGCATAGGCTGCCCCGTGAGTGAGAAATTGAAGTTTTCCTGAGACTCGGCTGCTTCCGCTATCAGGCCGCTTTCGTATAGCATTTCATAGCGTTGCAAAACGTATTCTTCCGACCAATTTTCAGGTTCTACCCCCCAGCACAATTGAATGCGCTTGAGCCGCTTCTGGCGCACTTCCTCCGTATCCGCCGAGTTTGCCCAAATGCGCAGGCGGCTGACGATGGTATCGCGCAGCCCGCCGTCAGTGCGCAAATCTTCCCACGGAAAATAGCAGTAGCAGTCCTGCCATTTCGCATCCGGGTGCAGGATGCTGTCGGCTGCCTCGCGCACCAGTCCCAAATAGCTGACGTACAAGACAGGTAGGCCTTGCTCGTTTTGACGGCGCGTATCTACAAACGTATAAAGCTGTTCTACATAGCCCATAGGCTGTGATGTCTGTTTGGCAACCCACATCCTGACTCCTGCTTGCAGAGAGTGGCGAAGCGGTGCAAGCAGGCCATTGGGTAATAGCTCTCCTTTGGCAACTGTCAAAACCCTCAAGCTGCCATTTGTAATGGCAATCAGTACAGGAACAAGCTCGACGATACTTTGCGTATTGGCTGCTGTTTCAGGATAGGCATCCATGCGTGGCTTTCATTCAAGAGGAAACCTTATTGTAAACCAAAGCGGTTTTCAGACGACCTTGCTTATTATACTCAATTTGAGCATAATATAAAAATATTTCAAAATATAAACGGCAAATCTTTATGCCGTCTGAAAAACCAGCCATAAGGAAGTCTCATGCAAACCGCCGCCCGCCGCTCGTTCGATTACGATATGCCCCTCATCCAAACACCGACTTCCGCCTGCCAAATCCGTCAGGCGTGGGCAAAGGTTGCCGACACGCCCGACCGCGAAACGGCAGGTCGTCTGAAAGACGAAATCAAGGCTTTGCTGAAGGAGAAAAACGCGGTCTTGGTAGCGCATTATTATGTTGATCCGCTGATTCAGGATTTGGCTTTGGAAACGGGCGGATGCGTGGGCGATTCGTTGGAAATGGCACGCTTCGGCGCGGAACACGAAGCCGATACGCTGGTGGTGGCGGGCGTACGCTTCATGGGCGAGAGCGCAAAAATCCTCTGTCCTGAAAAAACAGTGCTGATGCCTGATTTGGAAGCAGAATGTTCTTTGGATTTGGGTTGTCCGGAAGAAGCGTTTTCAGCGTTTTGCGACCAACACCCCGACCGCACGGTCGTTGTGTACGCCAACACTTCCGCCGCCGTGAAAGCGCGTGCCGATTGGGTGGTAACGTCTTCGGTGGCGTTGGAAATCGTATCGTATCTGAAATCGCGCGGTGAGAAGCTGATTTGGGGACCCGACCGCCACCTCGGCGACTATATCCGCCGCGAAACGGGCGCGGATATGCTGTTGTGGCAGGGTTCGTGCATCGTCCACAACGAATTCAAAGGGCAGGAATTGGCAGCGTTGAAGGCGGAACACCCCGACGCGGTGGTACTGGTTCATCCCGAATCGCCGCAAAGCGTCATCGAGCTGGGCGACGTGGTCGGCTCGACCAGCAAACTACTGAAAGCCGCCGTATCGCGCCCCGAAAAAAAATTCATCGTGGCGACCGATTTGGGCATCCTGCACGAAATGCAAAAGCAGGCGCCCGACAAAGAATTTATCGCCGCACCGACGGCGGGCAACGGCGGAAGCTGCAAAAGCTGCGCGTTCTGCCCGTGGATGGCAATGAATTCGCTGGGCGGCATCAAACACGCCCTGACGAGCGGGCACAACGAAATCCTGTTGGACAGAAAGCTGGGCGAAGCCGCCAAACTGCCTTTGCAGCGTATGCTCGACTTCGCGGCAGGGCTGAAGAAAAAAGATGTGTTCAACGGCATGGGACCCGCCTGATTTGCTGTCAATATTGCCGTTTCAGACGGCCTCTCAAACAAGGACAACACCATGCAAACCGATTGCGACGTATTGATTGCCGGAAACGGGCTGGCGGCACTGACGCTCGCCCTGTCGCTGCCTGAATCGTTCCGCATCGTCATTTTGTGCAAAAACCGGCTGGACGACACCGCCAGCCGTCATGCGCAAGGCGGGATTGCGGCGGCGTGGTCGGGAGAGGACGACATCGAAAAACACGTCGCCGATACTTTGGAAGCGGGCGCAGGTTTGTGCGACGAAGCTGCCGTCCGCACCATCCTGTCGCAAGGCAAACCGGCAATCGAATGGCTGCTGGCGCAGGGCGTGGCATTCGACCAAAATAATAATGACTTGCACCTGACGCGCGAAGGCGGGCACACCTGCCGCCGAATCGCCCACGTCGCCGACTACACGGGCGAAGCAGTCATGCAGAGCCTGATTGCCCAAATACGCCGCCGCCCGAGCATCCGCGTTTGCGAGCGGCAGATGGCGTTGGACATCCAAACCGAATCGGGTGCAGCGTGCGGACTGACCGTCCTCGACCGCCGAGCGCAAGAAACCTACAGCATCCGTGCCAGCCATACCGTACTCGCAGGCGGCGGCTTGGGACAGATTTACGCCGCCACCACCACGCCGCCCGAATGCACGGGCGACGCCATCGCCATGGCGATACGCGCAGGTTGCGCAGTCGAAAACCTCGAATTTATCCAATTCCACCCTACAGGCTTGGCAAGGTCGTCTGAAAACGGCCGTACCTTCCTGATTTCCGAAGCCGTACGCGGCGAAGGCGGCATCCTGACCAACCAAGCGGGCGAACGGTTTATGCCGCATTACGACCGCCGCGCCGAACTCGCGCCGCGTGACATCGTTGCCCGCGCCATCGCCGCCGAAATCGCCAAGCAAACGCAAGACTTCGTCTCGCTCGACATCAGCCGCCAACCCGCAGCGTTCGTCCGCCAGCATTTCCCGTCCATCCATCGGCACTGCCTGTCCCAATGCGGCTTGGACATCACGCGCCAAGCCATCCCCGTCCGCCCCGTGCAACACTATACCTGCGGCGGCATCCAAACCGACCCCAGCGGCAGAACCTCCCTGCCGCAGCTCTACGCCTTAGGTGAAACAGCCTGCACCGGCTTGCACGGAGCCAACCGCCTCGCCAGCAACTCCCTACTCGAATGCGTCGTTACCGCCAGACTTGCCGCCCAAACCATCGCGGACGGACAAGCATTCCAAGCTGTACCGTCCCAAAGGTCGTCTGAAAGCCCCTCTGTTGAAGCAGGTATCTTTTCAGACGACCTCCAAAACACCTTCAGCCGTCCCGCCCTGCAAGCGTTCAACCAACGCCATCTCGGCATCCTCCGCAACGATACCGGCCTGAGCCGCGCCATCGCCCAACTGCGGCTTTGGAAGCAAAACCAAGCCGAGCCGCACACCGCGTCTGAATACGAAAACCGCAACCTACTCGAATGCAGCCTCGCTGTCGCCCAAGCCGCATACAGGCGGAGACAGAACATAGGCGCGCATTTTAATAGTGATTGTTAAGGTTGGCAGGTCATAGAAAGTCGTTCAAATAAATTTGAATAGCATGGTTGAAAAGTTGGTATTCAGTCTTTATGGTTGCGTAAGTTGGGTTATCATTCTGTTCTAAAATCAGAAAGGCCGTCTGAAATATTTTTTAGACGGCCTTTTACTTCCTTAATATTTTATCTGTCTGATTGTTCCCATACGTTTTGCAGGTAGGCGTAGGTCAGGTCGGCAGTGTCGGATACCAGCGCGATGTCGCTGCCCAAATCTTCGGCTTTGCCCACGCCGATGGGCAATGCGCCGGCGGCTTTGATGGCGGCGACGCCGGCGGCGGCGTCTTCAATGCCAATGCATTGGCGGATGTCCGCGCCTACGCCCTCGGCTGCTGCGAGGAAGATGTCGGGGGCGGGTTTGGAATGCGCGACGGCGGCAGGGTCGGCAATGGCGTCGAAGAAGTGGGTCAGCCCCATGCGTTCCAGCAGAAACGGACCGTTTTTACTGGCGGACGCGAGGGCGATTTTTTTGCCGTTTGCTCTCAATGCTTCCAGCAGCGGCAAAATGCCGGGGTATACGTCTTCGGGTTTGACTGCCTGAATCATCTCGACGTAGTTGTCGTTTTTACGGCGGGTCAGTTCGGCAAACTCGACTTCGCTGACGGTTTTGCCGCCGTGCGCGAGGATGCGTTTGAGCGAATCGTCGCGCGATACGCCTTTGAGCTGCTCGTTAAACTTGCGGTCGATGCTGATGCCCAGTTCTTCGGCAAGCTTTTTCCATGCGCGGTAGTGGTATTCGGCGGTGTCGGTAATGACGCCGTCGAGGTCAAATAGGACTGCGGTAAAAGTCATTTTGTGCCCTCCTTATTTTTCCAACGCGACAGTGTGGCTGCCGTTGAGCGTGATGTCTTTGCCGTACACCTGCAAATCTAGCGGCTCGCCTTTGAGCAGGGTGAAGACGACGTTTTCTTTGCCGACGGCGACTTTAATCAGACGGCCTCGGTAGTTGATATGGAAGGCGTAGCCTGTCCATGCGCTCGGCAGGAACGGTGCGAAGCTGAGTTTGCCGCCCCAAGTTTTCATTTGGGCGAAACCTTGGACGATGGCGAGCCACGAGCCGGTCATAGAAGTAATGTGCAGGCCGTCTTCGGTGTCGTTGTTGTAGTTGTCCAAGTCCAGGCGGGCAGTGCGCTGGTACATTTCCACGGCTTTTTCTTCTTTGCCCAGTTCGGCGGCGAGGATGGAGTGGATACATGGAGACAACGAGCTTTCATGAACGGTCATCGGTTCGTAGAAGTCGAAGTTGCGGCGTTTTTCGTCGATATTGAAACGGTCGCCGAAGAAGTAGATGCCTTGCAATACGTCCGCCTGTTTGATGAAGGGCGAACGCAGGATTTTGTCCCACGACCATTTCTGGTTGAGCGGCAAATCGTCGGGCGAAAGCGCGGACACGGGGCGGATGTCTTTGTCGAGGAAGCCGTCGTGTTGGACGAATACGCCGAGTTCTTCGTCATGCGGACGGTACATATTCGCGCTGATGTCCGCCCATTTTTCCAGCTCGGCGGCACTCACGTTCAAATCCGGACGCGGGTATTTCGCCAAGGCTTCGTGGGTGTAATCCAATACCCATGCAGCGAGGGTGTTGGTGTACCAGTTGTTGTTGATGTTGTTTTCGTATTCGTTCGGGCCGGTTACGCCGTGAATCATGTATTTGCCGTTGCGTTTGGAAAAGTGGACGCGGTCCGCCCAGAAGCGGGACACTTCGACCAAGACTTCCAAGCCTTCTTTGGCAAGATAGCTTTCGTCGCCGGTGTAGTTGGTGTAGTTGTAGATGGCGTAAGGAATCGCGCCGTTGCGGTGGATTTCCTCGAAGGTGATTTCCCATTCGTTGTGGCACTCGATGCCCGTAAACGTCACCATCGGATAGAGTGCGCCTGCCAAGCCTTGTTCGCGCGCGTTGTGTTGCGCCTGCGGCAGTTGGTTGCGGCGGTATTGCAGCAGGTTGCGGGTAACTTCGGGTTCCGCTAGTGCGAGGTAGAGCGGCACGGCGTAGGCTTCGGTGTCCCAATAGGTCGCGCCGCCGTATTTTTCGCCGGTAAAACCTTTGGGGCCGATATTCAGGCGCGCGTCTTCGCCGTAGTAGGTGGAGAACAGTTGGAACAGGTTGAAGCGGATGCCTTGTTGCGCTTCGTCGCTGCCTTCGATGACCACGTCGGCGATTTCCCAACGGTGCAGCCAGCCTGCTTTGTGTGCGTCCAGCAAGGTTTCAAATGCAACGCCTGCGATTTTTTCCGACAAGGCGCGACCTGCGGCTTTCACTGCTTCCAAGCCCTGATAATCGCGGCTGGTAGTAACAATCACGCGTTTTTCAAAGGTTTCGGGCGTGCTGCCGACTTTAGCTTCAAAAGAATTGGAGACCTGCCAGTCGGTTTGGCTGCCGCCAAGGGCTTTGAAGCTGCCGGCGAAGGTTTGCTCGGCGTTGACGATGAATTGTTCCACGCCGAAGGGATTAGCGACGGTTTGGGTGGCAATGTAGGAGAGGCCGTCTGAAACGCCTTTGTCCAATACCTGCCAGAATTTTTCTTCATAGTTGGAGTCTTCGTTTTTCACATCGGCGTCGATGATGGAATCGATGCGGACTTGGTGGGTTTTGCCGTCAACGGATACGGCTTCCCAGCGGATAACCGCCAGCTCTTTTTGCGCGACGGACAGGAATTTGCACACATCGAAACGCACGCCGAATACGGTGAACGAGCGGCGCAACACGCCGTGCTGCATATCGAGTTCGATGGAGAAGTCGGCAACGTCGTTTTTCGCCAAGTCCACTTCCTGATTGTCGACAAAGATTTTAACTTTGCTGAAATTGAGCGCATTGATGGCTTTGCCAAAATATTTAGGATAGCCGTTTTTCCACCAACCGACGCGGGTTTTGTCGGGGAACCAAACACCGGCGATGTAGGTGCCCAAGTGGCTGTCGGCGGAGTAGGTTTCTTCAAAGTTGCCGCGCATACCCATATAGCCGTTGCCCAAACTGGTCAGGCTCTCTTGCAGCCGTTTGTATTCTTTTTCCAGTTTTGCCGAACGCAATGTCCAAGGGCTGATTTCCATGATTCTTGTGTACATTTATGAAGCTCCTGTTATTAAAATCGTAAGTTCGGCAAAGGTTTCAGACGGCCTTTGCCGATGGTATGGATGGATTATTCGCCGTGGGTCTCTTTAATCAGACATACAGAGAAGGCTCCCAGCAGCAAGACTGCGCCTGCAACCAAGAACATGGTTGCCTGATGGCTGCCCAGCATAGGGAAGAGGATAAAGCTCAGCAGGGAGGCGACGATTTGAGGCATACAGATAGAGCCATTAAACAGACCCAAATAAGTACCCATGTGTTTGCCGGAGAGGGCATTGGTTACAATCGTCAAAGGATAGGTAATGATACCTGCCCACGCGATGCCGATTAAGGTATAAGACAGGATTAATGCGTATTGATTGTGGATAAAGAAAATAGAGAAGAAACCGAGCGCGCCCAGAGCCAGACAACCGAAATAACCGGCTTTATGGTATTTATTCGGTACTTTTGCCAGAATAAACGAACATATGACGGCAGCAATGGATTGCACCGCCGCCAAAACGCCGTACCAGTTGCCTGCTTCTTGGTAGCCTACGGAAGAGGCATCGGTTGTCTGCCAAACGTTTTCTGCAATCGCGCCTGCCGAGTAAGTCCACATATATTGGAAAGCGAACCAACAGAAGAATTGCACCAAAGTCACTGTCCAAAACGCTTTAGGTGCGGTTTTTAAGAGTTCGAACCAGTTGGCTTTTTCCTGATTTGCGGCTACGTCGATGCCGTGGTAGCGGGCGTAGGTTTCCGGATCATACTCTTTGACTTTGAAGATGGTGAACGCACTGGTAATAATCAGTAAGGCTGCGCCCACATAGAATGCTACGACCACGGTCTGCGGCACGACGCCTTTTTCGGCCGTGTTCGCCAAACCGATATACGCAAACACAAACGGCAGAATCGCCGCCACAACCGCGCCCGTATTCGCTAAGAAACTTTGAATCCCGTAGGCGTAGCTTTTCTGCTCCTCGTTGACCATGTCGCCGACCATCATTTTAAACGGCTGCATTGCCATATTGGAGGATACGTCCAACAGCGCAATCATCAGCGCGCCAAACGACAAAGCCGCCAAAGAAGCGTAGCCAAAACCGAAGCTGCCCGAGTTCGGCATCAGAATCATGACGATAACCGCAATCAGCGTACCGTAAAGCAGATAGGGAAGACGGCGGCCGCCCAAGCGCGGCATCCAAGTGCGGTCTGAGTAGTAGCCCACAATCGGTTGAACCAACATACCGGCCAATGGCGGCAGAATGAAAAACCAGCCCAAATTATGCGGGTCGGCGCCTAAAGTTTGAAAAATTCGGCTCATTTGTGAGCTTTGCAGGGTAAAGGCCGTCTGAACGCCGAGATAGCCGAAGCTCAGCATCCAAATCGTACTTTTTGCCAGTGACGGCAAACCTTGTTTTGTTGTTTTTTGCGTATGTTCAGACATGAGGCAAATCCTTATTTTAAAAGTATTTGTATTGGGAAATCTGAAATTGTTTTTAGCGCGGTGTTTCTTTTTCGTTATTATTTGTTTATGTACTTTCAAAGATATAGGCGCATTTTATGGAGCATGCCGGATGTTGGCAATGTTTGTTCAAAGATAAACTGGCTTAAATCAAATTTTTTACGGTTTCGTATTGAAAATTTTGGAGACTGAAGGCATTGGTTCGGCTTTGCTACATATTGTGATGCTTATTTCTATTTTCAGACGGCATTTGAACAAGCAAGTATTGGGGCAATAGGTTAAAATGGGCCGTCTGAAATTTGTTTGATGAAAACGAGAAAACTATGTCTCAACAATACGTCTATTCTATGCTGCGCGTGAGCAAGGTTGTGCCGCCGCAGAAAACCATCATTAAAGACATTTCCCTTTCCTTTTTCCCCGGCGCGAAAATCGGTTTGCTCGGTTTGAACGGTGCGGGTAAATCTACTGTACTGCGGATTATGGCAGGTGTGGATAAAGAATTCGAGGGCGAAGCCGTGCCGATGGGCGGCATTAAAATCGGCTACCTGCCGCAAGAGCCTGAGCTTGATCCTGAGAAAACCGTGCGTGAGGAAGTGGAAAGCGGTTTGGGCGAAGTGGCTGCCGCGCAGAAACGCTTGGAAGAAGTGTATGCCGAGTATGCCAATCCTGATGCAGATTTTGACGCGTTGGCGGAAGAACAAGGCCGCTTGGAAGCGATTATTGCGGCGGGTTCGTCTACCGGCGGCGGTGCAGAGCATGAATTGGAAATCGCTGCCGACGCGCTGCGCCTGCCTGATTGGGATGCCAAAATCGGCAATTTGTCCGGCGGTGAAAAACGCCGTGTGGCTTTGTGCAAACTCTTGTTGAGCAAGCCCGATATGCTTTTGCTGGATGAGCCGACCAACCACTTGGACGCAGAATCTGTCGAATGGCTGGAGCAATTCTTGGTCCGCTTCCCCGGTACAGTCGTTGCTGTAACACACGACCGCTACTTCCTCGACAACGCCGCCGAATGGATTTTGGAACTCGACCGCGGCCACGGCATTCCGTGGAAAGGCAATTACTCGTCTTGGCTGGAGCAGAAAGAAAAACGTTTGGAAAACGAGGCGAAGTCTGAAGCTGCACGCGTGAAGGCGATGAAGCAGGAATTAGAATGGGTGCGCCAAAATGCCAAAGGCCGCCAAGCCAAGTCCAAAGCGCGTTTGGCGCGTTTTGAAGAAATGAGCAACTACGAATACCAAAAACGCAATGAAACGCAGGAAATCTTCATTCCCGTTGCCGAGCGTTTGGGTAATGAAGTAATTGAATTTGTGAACGTTTCCAAATCGTTCGGCGACAAAGTGCTGATTGACGATTTGAGCTTCAAAGTGCCTGCGGGCGCGATTGTCGGCATCATCGGCCCGAACGGCGCAGGTAAATCGACGCTATTTAAAATGATTTCTGGCAAAGAGCAGCCTGATTCCGGCGAAGTGAAAATCGGGCAAACCGTGAAAATGAGCTTGATTGACCAAAGCCGCGAAGGTTTGCAAAACGATAAAACCGTGTTCGATAACATCGCCGAAGGCCGCGACATTTTACAGGTTGGTCAGTTTGAAATTCCCGCCCGCCAATATTTGGGACGCTTCAACTTCAAAGGCAGCGACCAAAGTAAAATCGCGGGTCAATTGTCTGGCGGCGAACGCGGTCGTCTGCACTTGGCAAAAACCTTGTTGAGCGGCGGTAATGTCTTACTGTTGGATGAACCGTCTAACGATCTCGACGTGGAAACCCTGCGCGCGTTGGAAGACGCATTGTTGGAATTTGCCGGTAGCGTGATGGTGATTTCGCACGACCGCTGGTTCCTCGACCGTATTGCTACACATATTTTGGCTTGTGAAGGCGACTCTAAATGGGTGTTTTTTGACGGTAACTATCAGGAATACGAAGCCGATAAGAAACGCCGTTTGGGCGAAGAGGGCGCGAAACCGAAACGTATCCGTTACAAACCGGTAACACGTTAAGCAGGTTTGAACCAAAAGGCCGTCTGAAACTTTTAATGTTTCAGACGGCCTTTTATTTTTGATGTTTATGATTGTTTTCTTAATTGCGGATGGTTTTCCAATGTATCAATGATGATTTCAATCATGCGTGGGGCAG
>NZ_JBQCWY010000023.1:0-17473 GCF_051956955.1 Neisseria sp. P0021.S005
ACAAGCTGATTTTCATCTTGGGCGTAGATCCGAAGGAGGCAACTTCACACCAATGGCTCAACGCCGCCATGCTTGCCGCGCGTGACCTGATTGCGGAAGATTTCCTCAAAACACGCCGCGCCCACATTGATAACAGTAAACGCATGGTTTATTACCTGTCTATGGAATTCCTGCTCGGCCGTTCGTTTGTCAACGCGCTGATTAACGAAGGCGTTTACGCCGAATTTGAAGAAGCCTTTAAGCAACTGGGCAAAGAATTTGCCGATGTCTGCGAACAAGAAGAAGATCCGGGTTTGGGTAACGGCGGTTTGGGCCGTCTGGCCGCCTGCTTCCTCGACTCTTTGGCAACCCTGCGCATTCCGGCCATGGGCTACGGCATCCGTTACCAATACGGTATGTTCAAACAAGAAATCGTGGATGGCCAACAAGTTGAAAAACCTGATTTGTGGCTCGACCAAGATTTGGCATGGCAGTTTGCCCGTCCGAACAAACAATATTCCGTCCGTTTCGGTGGTCAAGTGTTGAACTTGGGCGACAAAAAAGAATGGCAGCCAAGCGAAGAAATTTCTGCTTGGGCATACGATGAAATCATTCCGGGCTATGGCGGCGAATGTGCCAACCCATTGCGTTTGTGGACTGCACACGCAGGCAACCTGTTCGACCTTGCCGACTTCAACCGAGGCGACTATGCCTCTGCCGTTCGCGCACAAAACAGCGACGAAAACATCTCACGCGTTCTGTATCCGAACGACTCTACCGATTCCGGCCGCGAATTGCGCTTGAAACAAGAATACTTCTTGGTTTCCGCTTCCGTTCAAGACATCGTTGCCCGCCACAAATGCCGTTTCCCAAGTATCCGCACTTTGG
The DNA here is from genome assembly GCF_051956955.1 of Neisseria sp. P0021.S005. Taxonomy (NCBI): domain Bacteria; kingdom Pseudomonadati; phylum Pseudomonadota; class Betaproteobacteria; order Neisseriales; family Neisseriaceae; genus Neisseria; species Neisseria sp. P0021.S005. Next base: position 868 of record NZ_JBQCWY010000023.1, read on the forward strand.
CGGACGAAGTCGCCATCCACTTGAACGACACCCATCCGGTACTCGCTATTCCAGAATTGATGCGTATCCTGATTGACGAAGAGGGCATTGCATGGACTGAAGCATGGAATATGTGCTGTAAGATTTTCTCTTACACCAACCACACATTGATGAGCGAAGCCTTGGAAACTTGGCAGGTTGACCTGATGGGCCGTCTGCTGCCGCGCCACTTGGATATCATCTTTGAAATCAACGCCTACTTCCTCAATGCCTTGCGTGCCATCGGTAACTTCGACGACGACTTTGTCCGCCGCGTATCCATCATTGACGAAACCCACGGCCGTCGCGTTCGCATGGCATGGCTTGCCGTGATCGGTTCGCACAAAGTCAACGGCGTGGCAAAAATCCACTCCGATTTGATGACCACATCCATCTTTGCCGACTTTGCCAAAGTGTTCCCAGAACGCTTTACCAACGTAACCAACGGCGTCACCCCGCGCCGCTGGATCAACATCGCCAACCCGGGCCTGACCAAATTCTTGGACAAACATCTGGGCGACGAAGACTGGCGTCTGCATTTGGACAACCTGACCAAGCTCAACGACAAAGTGGACGATGCCTCCGTACAGGCAGAATTCGGCGAAGTGAAAAAAGCCGCCAAAGAGCGTCTTGCCAAATACATCGAAACCGAGCTGGGTATCAAAGTTAATACCGATGCACTTTTCGACATCCAAATCAAACGTATCCACGAGTACAAACGTCAAGCATTGAACGTGATGCACATCGTCGACCGTTACAACAAAATCCTGGAAAACCCGGATTTCGATTGGCAGCCGCGTGTGTTCATCTTTGCCGGTAAAGCCGCTTCCGCCTATTACATGGCGAAGAAAATCATCCGACTGATTAACGACGTTGCCAAAGTCATCAACAACGACACCCGTATCCGTGACCTGATTAAAGTCGTTTACATCCCGAATTACAGCGTCAGCCTCGCCCAAATCATCATTCCTGCCGCCGATTTGCACGAACAAATCTCACTGGCAGGTACAGAAGCATCCGGTACCAGCAACATGAAATTTGCCCTCAACGGCGCAATCTGTATGGGTACACTGGACGGCGCGAACGTTGAGATTTTGGAAAAAGTCGGTGCGGACAACTGCTATATCTTCGGTAACACCGTAGAACAAGTCGAAGAAATCCGCCGCAACGGTTACGACCCGTTGAGCTATATCGAGCGAGACAGCGACCTGCGCCGCGTCGTCAACCAAATCAGCCAAGGCACTTTCTCTCCGGAAGAGCCAAACCGCTACAACGACGTGTTGCAACCATACGGCGACTTCTATCAACTGATGGCCGATTTCCGCAGCTACATCGACACGCAATACAAAGCGGACGAACACTACCGCAACGTATCCGCATGGCGCAAATCAGCCTTGATCAATATCGCCAACATGGGCTTCTTCTCATCCGACCGCTCCATCGCCGACTACTGCCGCGATATTTGGTACATCAAACCATTGAGCGAAAAAGAATTGCCCGGCAGAAATTAAGCGTTAAGCAGATAACGAAAGCCGATACATCGGAAAGGTGTGTCGGCTTTTTTTATATTCGCTGTTTTTGAATTGGATAATAAACTTAAAAGGCCGTCTGAAAACTTTCAGACGGCCTTTTGTTTCATTTGCTTTGAGCATCAATCAAGCAAGATTATTTTTCAGCTTCTTCAAAGCCGACGACTTCGAGGCCGAAGCCGGTGAGGCCGGTGAAGGATGACGGCTGGCCGAGGACGCGCAGTTTTTTGACGTTGAGGCCGGCGAGGATTTGTGCGCCTATGCCGTAGCTTTTGCTGTCCCATTTGTAGGCTTGGTTGGCGCCTTTGGGCAGGGTGCGGTCGAGCAGGGTGGCGCCGTCTTCGGTACGGTGCAGGAGGATGACTACGCCGCTTTCGGCTTGTTGGATGCGCTCAAGGGCTTTGGGCAGCGACCATGAATGGCGCGGGTTGGCTTGGATGAAGTCCATGACGCTGAAGGGTTCATGGACGCGGACGAGGGTTTCTTCTTCGGCGGAGGGTGTGCCTTTGACAAGGGCGAGGTGGGTTTCGCCGGAGAGTTTGTCGACGTAAACGTGTTGTTGGAACTCGCCCCACGGGGTTTGTACGGGTGCGTTGCCCATGTCTTCGAGCAGGCTTTCGGTACGGCTGCGGTATTCGATGAGGTCGGTAATGGTGCCGATTTTGAGGTTGTGCTCTTCGGCAAACTTCATCAGTTCGGGCATACGTGCCATGGTGCCGTCGTCGTTGATGATTTCGCAGATGACGGCGGCGGGAATCAGACCGTTCATTTGTGCCAGATCGACGCCGGCTTCTGTGTGTCCGGCGCGGACGAGTACGCCGCCTTTTTGGGCGCGGAGAGGGAAGATGTGGCCGGGTTGGACGATGTCTTCAGGTTTGGCGGATGGGGAAACGGCAGTTTGAATGGTCAGGGCGCGGTCGGCGGCGGAAATGCCGGTGGTAATGCCGTGGGCGGCTTCGATGGAGACGGTAAAGTTGGTGCCGTATTGTGCGCCATTTTTTTGGGTCATCATGGGCAGGCCGAGTTTTTCGACCATTTCGCCGTCCATCGGCAGGCAGACCAGGCCACGTGCGTTTTTGATCATGAAGTTGATGGCTTCGGGGGTAACGAATTGGGCGGCCATCAGCAAGTCGCCTTCGTTTTCTCGGTCTTCGGCATCAGTGATGATGACCATTTTGCCGGCTTTGATGTCTGCTAGGATTTCAGGGATGGTGGAGATGTGGGACATGGTATTTCTTTCTTGGCTGATGGTAGGGGCGTGGCGGTCTTGGTGGTCTTGATCCAACCACATGTCAGGCATATTTGCTGCCTGCTCGATTTTTCGGGCTTTTTTCTCGCCGAAAGATTTGTTTTTCAGTAGGGCGGACAGCTCGCCTTGGTTGATAGAAATGGCTTGGGCAAACTTGGTCTGCTGGCCGTTGTGGTGTTGTGTTATCCATTGCCGCAGGTTGTGGCGGCGCAGGTCGGTGGTATTCATGATGAGATGAAATTGAATTGTGTGTAATGGATTGTAGTCTTGTATTTACCAAAAGGCAAACTTTGTTTGTTGAGATTTTTATTACTTTTTGGTAATGAAATTTATTGTTTCAGACGGCCTGGGTATGGCTTGAAATTGACGGTTTTGGGAGAATATGGGGAATGTTTTGATGATTATTTTAATGGGGGATGTTTGAAATGAAAATGCTTGGACGCGGATTGGTCGTGCTGGTGTTGTGTGCGCTGACGGCTGCGGGCGGCTGGTTTTATGCCCTGCATGGTCAGAACGAAGAACATCAGGTTTTGTCCCGTGAGGGGGTTTTGATGCAGATTAAGCAGATGAACCGCTTGGAAAGTACGGCATTTTATATCGATACGATTATCCGTACGGAGAAAAAAGGGGATTGGCGCAGGCTGTGGCAGGATTCACAAAGCGGTATTTTTATTGTGCGCGGTAAGGTGTTGGCTGGTTTGGATTTGGACAAGTTAGGCGCGGACAATGTCAATATTGTGGACGACAAGGTCTTAATCAGCCTGCCGGCGGTGGAAATTTTGAGCGTGGATTTGGAAAATATCGAAGTGTACGATATTCAGACCGGCTCGTTTAATTTGCTGCCTATGGATAAGTCGGTATTTAAGACGGTGCAGGAAGAGGCGAAACGGCAGGTATTGCAAAGCGCATGTAGGGCTGAGATTTTGGAACATGCCAACCGTCAGGCGCAAATGCAGTTGGAAAACCTGTTTGCATTGACGCAGACGAAGGTATCCGTCTATCCGGCTGCGGTAGGGAAGTGCGGTTAAATAGATTGCTTGAAAAGATAAGGCCGTCTGAAAAATTTTCAGACGGCCTTTGTTTCATCAAGCCATTAACCGCGTCGTAAAACGGCGGTATTGATGTATTTTTGAATACCGGTGGCAATGGCTTGGGCGCATTGTTGGCGGAAGGATTCGCTGCCGAGCAGCCGCTCTTCGGTAGGGTTGGAGAGGAAGGCGGTTTCCACCAAAATGGACGGAACGTCCGGCGCGCGGAGGACGGCAAAGTTGGCCTCGTCAACGCGGCCTTTGTGCAGTTGGTTGAGTTTGCCCAATTCGGTCAAGACGGAATGGCCGAGCTTGCGGCTGTCGCGCAGGGTTGCGGTTTGGGTCATGTCCAAAATCGTGTTGTCGACGTTGCGGTTGCCGCTGGATTGTACACCGCCGATGGCGTCGGCGTTGTTTTGGGTTTGGGCAAGGAATTTTGCCGCCGAGCTGGTCGCGCCTTTGGTATTGAGCATATATACGCCGGTACCGCGAGCGGACGGGCTGGTAAAGGCATCGGCGTGGATGGATACGAATACGTCGGCATTGCGCGCACGGCCTTTGGCAACGCGTACGCCCAATGGGATAAAGATGTCTTCGTTGCGCGTCATGAATACGTTGTAACCCAAGGCCTCGAGGCGTTTTTTGGTTTCGCGTGCAATGGAGAGTACGACGTTTTTCTCTTTGAGGCCGCTCGGGCCGATTGCGCCAGGATCTTCGCCACCGTGACCGGGGTCGATCATAATCACGGGACGGCGGTTGCCGCCGCTGCCGCGATTGTTTTTAGGGGCAGGGGTGTCGTATGCGATATTGGTATTTTGACGTTGTTTGGGAACATTGCCGTTGAGCAAGGCCATCATCGGGTCGTTGGCATCTGCGCCGTGCGGATAGAGGTCGATAACCAAGCGGTTTCTGAAGTTGCCGACGGGGGCGAGCGCAAAGACTTGCGGATGGGTGCTTTGTTTGAGGTCGATGACGATACGCACGGTATTGGGCGTATTTTGACCGGCACGAATGCTGCGGATAAAAGGGTCGTTAGACAGCACTTTGCTGGAAATGCCTTGCAGGACGCTGTTGATTTCCGCACCTTGAATATCCACGACCAACCTGCTGGGGTTGTCCAACATAAAATGTTGGTATTTCATCGAGTGGTTGCTCTCAAGGGTAACGCGTGTGTAGGCGTTCGCCGGCCAAATGCGGACGGCAAGGAATTGCGCAGGAGAGGCCGGTTTGGCCAATGCGGCACCAACGGGCGTGAGGGTGAGAAATAGTCCTGTGCCTTGACGGAGAATGTGTCTTCTAGTTAATTTGACCATGATTCTAAACTTTTTCGGCCTTGGTTTGTGTGGGCGGAAAAGGTGCAGGTTCTGCCCTTATCGGTGTACGTCAATGTAATGGTAATGTCTGCCAGAGGCGTGAATTCTCCACCTTGCTGCGGCCATTCGATGAGGCAGATGCTGTCGGGCGCAAACAATTCGTCCAAACCGGCATCTTCCCATTCCTCGGGCATGGTAAAGCGGTAGAGGTCGAAATGGTGGAGGGTGAATGTATCCAGCGGATAAGATTCGACAATGGTGTAAGTCGGGCTTTTGACTGCGCCCGTATGTCCCAGTCCGCGCAAAATTCCGCGTGTCAGCGTGGTTTTGCCTGCACCCAGCCCGCCTTCAAGATAGATGGTCAGCGGAGCGGAGAGTTGCTTGCTCCATTCTTCACCCAGTTGCAGGGTTGCTTCTTCATCGGGCAGAAAACGGGTGTAAAGTCCGTTTGAGTGCATGGAATAGGCCTTGTCGTTCAAAAGGCTTAATTATGATGGAATTGGCGGCGTTTGCAAACCTGATAGACGATAAAGTTAGATAAAGATAGTGTTGAGGCCGTCTGAAAACAGAATTCAGACGGTCTTTAATGTTAAAATGAAAATATCCCTCACAAAATTGCGAGACAGCTTATGCCTTTATCCATAGACGAACAATTATTGCCGCACCGCAATGCCATCGACAGCATCGATGCGGAAATCCTCCGTTTGCTCAACGAGCGCGCCGGTCATGCGCATGCTATCGGTGAATTGAAAGGGACAGGCGCGGTGTACCGTCCTGAACGGGAAGTGGCCGTTTTGCGCCGGATTCAGGATTTGAACCGCGGCCCTTTGCCGGATGAATCGGTTACCCGGCTGTTTCGCGAGATTATGAGCGAATGTTTGGCAGTAGAGCGTCCGCTGACGATTGCCTATTTAGGCCCGAAGGGGACATTTACCCAGCAAGCCGCCATCAAACATTTCGGCCACGCCGCACACACCATGGCGTGTACCACCATCGACAATTGCTTCAAACAAGTTGAAACGCGCCAAGCCGATTATTTGGTGGCGCCGGTAGAAAACTCGACCGAAGGCTCGGTGGGGCGCACTTTGGATTTGTTAGCAGTAACCGCGTTAAAAGCCTGTGGCGAAGTGGTTGTCCGCATTCATCACAACCTGCTGCGTAAAGACAGCCACGAAATCGGCGGCATTACCAAAGTTTTCGCCCATGCCCAAGCCTTGGCGCAATGCAACGACTGGCTTGGCCGCAACCTGCCCAATGCAGAGCGTATCGCCGTGGCCAGCAATGCAGAAGCAGCACGTCTGGTTGCTGAATCTGACAGCCCGAATGTGGCCGCCATTGCCGGACGTATTGCCGCGGAAATTTATCAGTTGAGTTTTGCCGCCGAGTGTATCGAAGACGAACCGAACAACACCACGCGCTTCTTGGTGATGGGTCATCAAGAAACCGGCCGCAGCGGCAATGACAAAACCTCTTTGGTCGTCTCCGCGCCGAACCGTGCCGGTGCCGTTACTTCGTTATTGCAACCTTTCACCAAGTTGGGCATTTCCATGACCAAATTTGAAAGCCGCCCAAGCAAATCGGTTTTGTGGGAATATCTGTTCTTCATCGATATCGAAGGCCATCAAAGCGATGAAAATGTCCAAAAAGCCTTGCAGCTTTTGGGCGAACGCGCTTCCTTCGTGAAAGTTGTCGGATCTTATCCGACCGTTGTTTTGTAAGGATTATTGGGTATAAAAGGCCGTCTGAAAAGTTTTCAGACGGCCTAAATCATGTTCTCAATAGTTGCCATTTATGTAACATCATTGGCAGATTGATGTCAGTAAGTTTGCATGATTGGAAATGAACCCTCTATAATCCGAACGTTTTTAATATTTTCATGCAAAGAAAGGAGCAAGCCATGACATGCAATACTTCAATCTGCTCAATCACATTCTTTGCAGCCCAAGCGTCGGTCTGATTTTCGGATAACGCTTTTCGCATTCCATGTCGCCCGCTTCGGGCTGCTTTCCCTACAATTATCGGCTAGAAACCAGGCCGTCTGAACATTTCGCAGACGGTGGATACCTATTGTCATCAGTTGTCGGTTTCTATCCGTTTTAAAGAAAGCATAAACACATGGGCAATTATCCCCATCATATTCAAATTATTGCCGATTCAAATACATGGATTGAAGGCAACGCTGTCGCACAGCTCGAAACCACCGCCCGATTACCGCATATGCTACGCGTTGCCGGAATGCCGGATTTACACGCAGGGCGCGGTTATCCGGTTGGTGCGGCATTTTTCAGCGACCGCCATTTTTATCCTGCCCTGATTGGGAACGACATCGGTTGCGGCATGGCGTTTTGGCAGACCGATTTACGCGCAGCCAAACTCAAACCGGCCAAACTCGCCAAACAGCTGGGCAATATCGATACGCCGTTGGATAAAGACGAACAGGTCGATTTATTAGGCGACGCTGTCGATATGCGCCAATTTTCAGACGGCCTTGCCGTAGGTACGATTGGCGGCGGCAACCATTTTGCCGAGTTGCAAACCGTTGATACTGTTTATCGCGCCGATCTGCTTCCGCCCGATTTTGATGAAAACCATCTGCAACTGTTGGTGCATAGCGGTTCGCGCGGATTGGGTCAGCAGATTTTGCAACGCCATATTGCCGCCTTTGGGCATCAAGGTTTGGCGGAAGAGGGCGAAGCGGCGGCAGCTTATCTAGCCGAACATCAAACGGCTCTTGAATTTGCCAGCCTTAACCGCCGTTTGATTGCGGCCAGAATGCTCGACTGTTGGTGCGCAGAAGGAACATGCCTGCTCGATGTCCATCATAATTTTTTGGAACAAACCGAGATTGACGGCACGACCGGTTGGCTGCACCGAAAAGGCGCAACGCCCACCGATAAAGGCTTGGTTATGATACCCGGCTCGCGCGGCGATTACAGCTATCTGGTCCGACCTGCCGAAGATTGCCAAATTTCGTTGAATACCTTGGCTCACGGCGCAGGTCGGAAGTGGCAGCGCGGTGAATGCAAAGGCAGGCTGTCGCACAAATATACTGCTGACAGCCTGCGCCAGACCGAATTTGGCAGCGTAGTCATTTGTCAGGATAAGGCCCTGATTTTTGAAGAAGCGCCGCAGGCTTATAAAAGCATTGACAGCGTTATTGCCGCCATGAAAAACGCAGGTTTGATTGAATTGGTCGCGCGGTTTAAGCCTGTTTTGACTTATAAAACCGGCGGCGAGTGTGGAGCGTAAAGATGAAACAGAATACACCAGTGATTTATCTGCAAATTTCCACCGCGCAAGGGCCGGCAGAGTGCCGCATATTTGCCCGTTTCGTCTTGGGCAAATTGCTTGCAGAAGCTCAAGCAAAAGGCATTGATGCTGAACTTGTTACTGAAACATCCGATAAGCACGGCATTTTGTCGGCAACGCTCAAATTGGAAGGGCAGAAAGCCGAAAGTTTGGCACAAACTTGGCAGGGGACGCTCCAATGGATATGTCCCAGCCCTGTCCGCCCGAAACATCCGCGCAAAAATTGGTATATAGGCGTTTTCCGCCTGCCCGATATGCCGCAGACGTATGAAATGCCGTCTGAAAACGGAATCGAGTTTCAAACCTGCCGTTCGGGCGGCAAGGGTGGGCAACACGTCAATAAAACCGAAAGCGCCGTCCGCGCCACCCATAAAGAAAGCGGCATTTCTGTACGGGTCGAGAGCGAACGCAGCCAGCATGCCAATAAGAAATTGGCGGTCATGTTATTGGCGCAAAAGTTGGCGGAACATCATGCCGGACAAGCTGGAAATTTTGCGCAGGAGCAGCACGCGCAACTCTATCAAGTTGAGCGCGGCAATCCGAAAAGGACATTTATCGGAGCTACGTTTAAGGAGAAATAATTTATCTGCCGGATAAGCAGGCATAGTGAAAACATAAATCAAAGGCCGTCTGAAAACTTTCAGACGGCCTTTTATCAGTTTATCGATTAGCGTTCGCTCAACGCTTGTTTCATACGCGTAATCGGTTTGATCAGGTATTGGAAGATGGTTTTTTCACCGGTTTTGATGTCTACCGTTGCAACCATGCCCGGAATAATCGGCATCGGTTTGCCGTTTTTGTCTTTCAGGGAGTTGTTTTCGGTTTGGACGAGAACACGGTAATAGACTTGGTTCGGGTCGAGTTTCAAGTCGTTGGCACGGTTTTGCATGGAGTTGCTGATGGTATCGGCGCCGACGAGGGTAACTTTGCCTTCCAAACCGCCGTAGATGGAGTAGTCGTAGGCACTGACTTTAACCAATGCAGGTTGGCCTGCTCGGATAAAGGCGATGTCTTGCGGACGGATATAGGCTTCGACCAGCAGTTTGTCGTCAACTGGGACGATTTGCATGATGTCTTCGCCTGCGTTCACAACGCCGCCGATGGTGGTGACTTTTATGCCTTTGACGATGCCGCGCATAGGCGCACGGATTTGCGAGCGTTCAACCGGGTCGGCACGCATGGCAACGTTTTCTTTGGATTGCGCCAGCTCGGATTCAGCTTGCAAAAGTTCGTTGTTGGCATCGGCTTTGTAGCGGTTGCGGCGTTCGGAAATTTGGGTGGCCAAGTCGGCAGACTCACGGCGCATTCTTAAGAGTTCGACTTCGGAAACTACGCCTTCGGCAACCATAGGCGCAGTAATAGCGATTTCGCGGTCAAGTGCGGCCTTGCTTTGGGAAAGGCCGCTGACGGCGTCGGTCATGGCTTGACGGCGTGCTTTGTAGGCGGCAATTTCGCGACGGCGCAGCTCAGGGCCCACGCTGTCAGGGAAGGAGAGCTTGGTGCCGTAGGCTTCGGCTTTAAGGCGGGCAACGGTGGCTTCGAGGTTTTCGACTTTGGCTTCGCTTTCTCGTAAAACGGCGGAGCTGCGCGTGTCGTCGAGTTTCATCAGAATCTGATCTTTCTCGACCATATCGCCTTCTTTAACCATGATTTCGGTTACGATGCCGGGGTCGAGGCTTTGAATCACTTGCTCACGGCTACTGGGAATGATATTGCCGTTGCCGCGGGTCACTTCTTCGACAGGGCTGTTGTATGCCCAGACGACGAAGACGACTAGGAAAAGGAAGAATAGGATGATGACCCAAAATTGGCCGCTGTGTTTTTCTTTTTGAAGGGCGGCATTGAGGTCGTTGATGAGGTGTAGGTCTTTGGATTTGACGTTGTTTTCGCGGCTCATAATCGTGTATCTTTATTGTGTTTGGTGGATTTTAACCATTAGGGCAGGCCGTCTGAAAGGGTAAGTAGGTTTCAGACGGCCTTTTGCTTTATTGTGCTGCCGATTGAGGGGCTGTGGCAGCTTGTTGTTGCTGCTGTGCAGCAGCTTGTTGCTGTTGTTGTTTGATGTTGGCTGCTTTGGCCTGTTCGTTTTGCATGAGTTTTTGCAATACCAGGTCACGCGGGCCGTCCATCACGACTTTACCATTGTCCATGACAATGATGCGGTTGACGATTTGCAGCACTTGCGGACGGTGGGTTACCAAAAGCATGGTGCGGTTGCGACCCCATTGGGCGATGGCATTGAGCGCCATGCGTTCAGTAGCTTGGTCCAGGCTGGTGGTTGGCTCGTCCAGCAGGACGACTTTCGGATTGCGCAAGGTCATGCGCGCCAGTGCGATGATTTGTTTTTGACCGCCAGACAAGCCCAAGCCGTCTTCACCCAGAGGCATATCCAAACCACGCGGATGGTTGCGGATGATTTTGTCGAGGCCGAAGCGGTTGAGCGCAGTCAGTAGGTCTTGGTCAGTAGAGTAGCTGCCGGTACGTGCCAAGTCCATGTTTTCGCGTAATGTGCCGAGGAACAGGCGTGGCGATTGGCTCAACAGTAGGACTTGATCGCGCAGGAAGTTGGGGTCAAGCTGGCGCATATCGACGCCGTCAAGGGTAACGTTGCCTTTTTCAGTATCGTACAGACCGCTAGCCAGTTTGAGCATGGTACTTTTACCGCTACCGATACGGCCCAAAATACCGACTTTTTCGCCCGGTTTGATGGTCAGGCGCAAGTCTTCTACGGCGCTGTTGTTGTCGGCTTGATATTTGAACGATACGTTTTCAAAGGTAATATTGCCTTGAACATTGTCCAAAGTAATATATTTGCGTTCCGGATTGCGCTCGATAGGGCGGGTAACGATGTCGTTTACGCCTTTGAGGGCAAGTTTGGCCTGTTGGAAGCGGGTGGCCAAACCGGCAATTTGTGCCAATGGCGCCAAAGCACGGCCGGACAGAATCACGGAGGCAATCAATGCACCCATGGTGATGCGTTCCGCATGGTTGTCGGCATGAATCAGATAGGTACCGACGACGACCAAAAAGACGGTATTGAGCTGCTGCATGGCAACGGCAAAGTTGACCATGAAGTTGCTGGTGTCTTTGACTTTGATGGAAGAGGCGGAAGTTTTGGCGGTGTATTCGTCCCAACGTTGTTGCGCCCAAGATGTGGCGTTGTTGGTTTTCAGGGTTTCGATGCCTTCGATGGCTTCAACGGCAAGGCCGGAGCGTTGCGAACCTTCTTTCATCGATTCGTTAATGTGGCGCGAGAGCGGTCGTTGTACGACAAAACCGACAATCACGACAATCGGAATGATGGTCAGGGGAACGAGTGCCAGTTTGCCACCGACCATGGAAATCACGAAGATAAACAGCAACAGGAAAGGCAAGTCGACGATGGTCAACAAGCTGGCACTGGTCATGAACTCGCGCACGGCTTCAAATTCGCGCAGGTTGCTGGCGTATGAACCGGAAGAAGCAGGACGGTCTGCCAGACGCAATGCCATCACGCGGCGGAACAGGGCGGAGCTGATGATCAGGTCGGCTTTTTTGCCGGCAATATCGGTCAAGTGGCCGCGAATCATCTTGGCGGCAAACTCAAACAAAATCGCCAAGACCACGCCGATGCTCAATACCCACAAGGTCTCATAGGCTTGGTTGGGAATCACGCGGTCGTACACGTTCATCACATACAGGGAGCTGACGAGCGCAAGGAAGTTGATGATGATGGTGGCCAAGATGACTTGGTAGTAGTAGCTGCGGAAACGCCAAATGACTTTCCAAAACCATGCTTTGGGCAAATGGTATTCAGGCAGCTCCGAGCGCATATCGGTAGCCATTTTGGGTTTGATAAACCAGCAGTAGCCCAAATACAGGCCGGAGAGCTGCTCGTGGCTGAGTTCCTGTTCCAAACCGTCAACCTGGCGGATATGGTATTTGCGTTCTTGGCCGGAGCCTTCGATTTGGGTGATGACCGCTGCTTCTTCGTTGTGCAGGATAATCATAACCGGCACAGCGAGCGAGGGGATGTCTTCCAGATTGCGTTTGGATAAGGTGTTTTCAAAGCCGTGACTGCGCAGGACTTCGACCAGTGAGTGATAGTTGACCTTGAGCTTTTTGTCGCGCACGACTTCGGCGGACAAAGCGGCTTCGGATACGGGCGCACCCAAAAGGCGGGTCACTAAAACGATGTGTTCAATGATGGCTTTCATATTTTTTCGCGTAATGTTTTTGGTTTAACCGGCGGATATGGCTTTATTTTTGTGCCAAACCGACCCAAGCGGAGATTTTGGCTTGGGTATTTAAATAGTCAAGCGCCGCATCGCGGAAATCGTTGCGGGCGGCAACATAATCCTGCTCGATGGAGGATAACTCGCTGTATGCGCTCAAAACGTCGGTCAGCGTACGTCGGGCGATTTTAAATTGCAATTCATACACTTTGATGACTTCTTTTTGGGCGGCGATGTGTTGCGCCGTCAGCACGGTACGCTGTTCGCTTTCCTGCATATCGATGGCCGACGTTTGAACGCGTTCGTTCATGTCGCGCAGGATTTGTTCGGACTTGGCTTCTGCGGCAATCAATGATTTGGCATTGCGTTCCACATTGTGTCGTGCGGCAATATCCAACACATTCCATGCAACGTTTAAATAAAGCTGTCTGGTGTTGCGCGTTGCACTGCCTTCCAAATTGAGGGCAGGCAGGCGTTCGGCTTTGGAGGCGTCCAAATCGGCACGGACGCTGTCGCGCTCGGCCAATTGCGCCTGATAGGACGGATTGTTGTTGCGGTTGGGATTGTTGAAGCGTTCAGTGATGGATTTCGCCGTGTCGTTTTTAAACGGATCTTCCAAGTCGTTGGCAGTCAGCTGGCGCGAGGTATAGCGGGACAGGCGGCTCAGGGCCAAATCCATGGTGCGGCGTTGTTGGGCAATGATGTTTGCCACTTGTAGTTGGCGCGCGCGCGCTTCAATCAGCTCGGAACGACGGCCGGCATCATATTTGACGATGGTGTCCAAGTCTTTTAAGAGGTTGTTGTGGCGCGCTAAAGTCTGCTCGTTGAGGATCAGGGTTTCTTTTGCACGCAATGCGCTCAGGTAGAGGCGGCCGATATCGCTGCCGAGCTGCTCTTGGCTTTCGGTGTATTTGTGTTGATAGTATTCTTCGCGGCTGCGGTCGCGGCGGACGGCGGCTTCAATCGCACCCCATGAGTAGATGTTCACGCTGCCGCGCACGCCGATACCGTCATCCATGTCGTTGCTGTTATATTTATTGTGTTGCGCCAGCACTTTCGTGCCGGTCAGGGTAACGACAGGATAATGGCGCGCACGCGTAGCTTTGGTCGTGCTTTGCGCTGCTTCTTGAGTGGCTTTTGCTTCACGCACAATCGGGTCGCTGATTAAAGCATCCCTGAGGATGTCTTGCAGGCTGTATGCAGAGGCCGTCTGAAACGGCATCAGACAGCAGGCGACGGCAACGGCCGATGACAATAAACGGAGCTTTGTGGGGGAAGAATAAATATGCGGCATGATTTCTAACCAAATGATTTATATATTATCGTTGTCCGTATCGGGTATCGCCTGAGGCATGACCGGGCGAATTTTGAACGAGAACACATACATTTACAAAGCATAAAGCATTTTTTCCAGCTTTTCACAATATTCTGATGAAAGGTCAAGATACATGCCTTAAAGTATATTATTGCAGAGCGCGACTATCGTTTCTAATGATTTTAATGTAAAAAATCTATTAAAAAGGCCGTCTGAAAGGATTTCAGACGGCCTTTTTCAACCTTAATCCTTACGTTGCAATACAGCGGCAAAGAAACCGTCGGTTTGGTGTTCTCCAGAGTTGAGGCGCAGGTATTTTCCGGTATCCAAATCAACCTTCAGGCTTTGCAGCAGTTCGGCGCAGTTGACGAGTTCAAACTCGGGATGTTCGGACAGGAAACGTTCGACTTGCAACTCGTTTTCTTCCGGCAACACGCTGCAGGTGGCGTAAACCAAACGGCCTTGCGGTTTCACCAGTTTGGAGGCGGCATCGAGGATACTGTGTTGCTGTTCCAAAAGGTTGGCCACGGTCTCGGCGGATTGGCGGTATTTGAGGTCGGGATTGCGGCGTAAAGTACCCAAACCGGAGCAGGGCGCGTCCACCAACACGCGGTCGGCTTTGCCTGCCAGTCGGGCGATACGGGTATCGTGTTCGCTGCTGATGCGTTCGGGGTGGATATTGGTCAGTCCGGCACGGGTCATGCGCGGTTTGAGGTTGGCAAGGCGTTTTTCGGCGATGTCGAATGCGTAGATTCTGCCTTTGTTGGCCATTTGCGCGCCGACAGCCAAAGTTTTACCGCCGGCACCGGCACAGAAATCGACAATGATTTCGCCGCGTTTTGCGCCCACCAATAAGGCAAGCAGCTGGCTGCCTTCGTCTTGGACTTCCAGTGTACCGTCTAAAAATAGCTCGTGTTTGTTAAGCGCGATTTTGTTTTTCAGGCGGATGCCCCAAGGCGAATAAGGCGTGGCTTCTGCATCGGCACTTTCGGCTTGCAACAATGGCAGCACTTTATCGCGTTTGCCTTTCAAGGTATTGACGCGGATGTCGAGCGGGGCAGGTTGGTTGATGCTGCGGCCGAAGGCGAGGATTTCTTCTTCGCTCCAATGCCGTTGCAGTTGTTCTACCAGCCATTGCGGCAATTCTGCGGCGGTATTCAGGCCGTCTGAAAACTCGGTTTTGCGGGCTTTCAAATTGCCGAGGAACTCTGTTTCTTCTTCATCAAGCAGGTCTTTGATTTGGCTGATGTTGGTGCTTCTGCCGAGAACCAGTGCGGCGAGTGCTGCTTTGCGCGGCTGCGCGTGCGGACGGCGCAGGGCGGTACTGATTTTTTGATAGTGGCGCAATGCGGCAAAGGCTGTTTCGGCGATTTCGTGGCGGTCTTGGCGGCCGAGCTTTTTGTGTTCGCGGAAATAGGCGGAGAGGACGGCATCGGAAGGCTGTTTGAAAGTCAGCATTTCAGCCAAAACTTTGGCGGTATGGTCGAGTTGTGCGGCGTTCATAATGTAATGGGTTCTCTTAAAGTTGGTAAAGGGTTTCAGACGGCCTTCATGATGCGTTCGATTTCGTGCCAAAAGCCGTCCGGCCGTAATTCCAAAACGGCAATCAAGCCTTGGTCGATACGGCGGATTTCGGTTTCGTTCAATGTTTCGGTTTCGGCGACACGAGCAGGCGCGAGATAGGCCATACGGTCGAGCAGGTGGTAGCGGACTTCTTGGTGTTCAAACCAGTATTCCGCCCAATCTTGAATATAGATGCCGCGCCAGCCGTATGAGTTAAGTGGCGGCTCAAAAGCATGGAAACCTTGTGGAAAAAATCCGATGCCGCGCACGATGGAAGCAGGAAGCGGATTTTCCGGCAGGCCTTGTGCGGTTAAGGCTGCTTTGCCTTGCAGTGTATGTAGCAGCTGGGATTGCTGCACCAATTTGGCGGCCTTGTCCGTCAGCGTGTCTTTAGGGTTGAGACCGTGCAGGTTTTGCACTTGGTCTCCGCCGTAGTATTTACACGCCAGCTCGATATGGTAGGGCTGTTGGTTGAGGGAAACGACAAAATCCGCGGCACCTAAAGTTTGGCCGTCTGAAAAAACGGGCAGGTTGTATGCGTGCAGTTTGGCGTGCGGCGCGTTGGCAAACCAAAACGTCAACAACTCTTCGGCATAAATGCCGAGACGGTGGCCGAATGGGGAACGTTGGGCAAGGTGATCCATCAGCGGCGCGGGATCGGCGTCCAATGCCAAAAGGTAGCGGAAACCGTGCTCCCCCAATAGTTCGCGCACGCTCAATTCGCAACCGCTTTGCCACAAAGGGGGCGCAGTCAGCAGCGAGGCGAGGTCGCGGACGGGTTGGCTGGTGAGTTTCCACCATAATGCGTCTAGGGCGTAATTCATGCTTATCCGAATATCAGTCATGCTGTCTGAAAAAGCTTGTAATGTTTTCAGACGGCCTTAAATCAGTCTTTTTTATGGATACGGTGGCTGACGGTATTGAAAAAACCGCGCAGGATGTCGATGTCTTCGGTTTGCGTGTTGGCGCGTCCGAACAGGCTCTGCATACGGCGCATCAGGCGCTCGCCGTTGCGGCGGTTGAAAAAGCCGATGTCGTTCATCACGCTTTCCATGTGGGCGACCATGC